>JAYUFF010000398.1:0-5625 GCA_043738825.1 Schlesneria sp. | reverse complement strand
TGAGCCTGCCGACCCATGTCGTCCATGATTTCCAGCAACTTGCGCTGTGGGCGTTTGAGCATGGCGCGCAGTTCGAGTCCGAGCAGCATTCCCAGCTTGCGCCGCCGCTCGACATCGGCAGGCGCGAATTCCTGCGCCGTTTCGGCATCGACTTCAATCGAGATTGTTTCGGTGGTCATGGCTGGTCTCCTTCGATCACATCGACAATTGCTGCCATCCGTTGGTTCGGTGCCACTGCTTCGGAGTCTTCGGAGAAGCAGTGCTCTTCGAGAGGTCGCCCGCTCATCGGCACTGCTTCTCCGAAGACTCCGAAGCAGTGGCACATCTCACGTTGTTGTCATCGTTCAAGCCGGGCCACCCCGCCCACTCCGCCGTTTCGAAGAATCAACGCACCCTTCGAAGACTCAGGGCGTGCCACACTCATCACTGTTCATTTTCGTCGTGCCGCCCCACTGGCTCCCAAAGCACCACACCAGAAACGATTGCCAGAATGACGCTGGCTTTTCGGTATCGACTGGTGCAGCCGTCGCAACAACGACTGGTGTAACGGCTGCATCCGACTTGCCTTGTCGAGCGAATTTGAATTCGGGTTCGTAGACAGTTGACGTGCCCCAGTCGAATTCGGCGAAGCCCCGCCGCTGGATGTTGCAGTCGTCAGCCAGTTGAGGATAGGCGTCTGCGATAGCCGAAAACATTTGGCAGGCCAATTCGAGCCGCATGGCTGGAGCACCACGCTTGCCAGCGACTTCGCCGATCAGCCGAAAGTAGTCTCGGTTCGTTCGGCGAAGGAAGTTGACACAGATCCGGTTGAGGAACTTGCGTCCGCATTGTGGGGTTGCAGTCTCGACGTTGGGAGCCTTTCCGTATCCGAATCCGAGGCACTGTTCCTTGGACCAAGAGTACTGATGTTGCCTCGAATACTTTGGTGTCCGGTTGTAGTAGTCACATGCCCGTGCGATCAATTCGGTTTCCGAGAGATTTGGGATTTGGATACTTGCGTTCATGATCATCACTCCAACGAAAAAACCGCTGCAACAATATACCAAGCACGTTGCGAGGTTCTTTCTATTGGCGTTGCCCGCAATTGATTTGTTTCGCCGCTAGCCGACCATCTTCGATCACCGAGGTGGCTGGGGGCGAGCGCTTCACTCGCGACCAGAAAGGGTCGATCCAACGATCCAGATTGTGGCCAATTCAACAGTGCGCGGCGAAGCGCCGACCACACTCACACCGTGCCTCACGCCGTCTTGAAGACCTTCGGCGGGACGCGGCGGGGGGCCGCGGTGGAGCCGCTTTGGGCGAAACCCCGGTTGGTAGGTGCCTTGCCTGTAATGGATTTGACTGCTGGTCCTCAAGCGAATGACACCTAACTTTCCAACACCGGGGCTTCCCGTTGGTCCAGCCCCGTCCACCCTGCCGCAAATTCTCGCGCCGTTTGAGAATCGACTTCGATCGAGATTGTTTCGGTGGTCATGGCTGGTCTCCATCGGTCATCAACTTATCGCTTTCTCGTAAATGTCTTGGATTACTTTGATGACGGGATCGTCTGGAATGCCAGGAAAACGCAGTTCCTCGCCAGCAACGAAAACACAGTAGATTCGCATAGCGGCTGGATCTTCTATACCTCGACGAAGATCAACGACGTAGCCACTTTTGTCATTCGGGTCGTTGCTTCTAACTACATACTGCACTTCGATTTTGCTGATGTGATCAACGTTTACAAGCAGCTCTTTCATCTTGAGCGGTTGCGGAATTCGGATGAATGTTGCCATTGAAGATTCCATGAATCAGGGAGCGGCGTCTGAGGTTAGCGTTTGCCAAACTCACGCTGTTTTGAAAACCTTCGGCAGGACGCGGCTGACTGTGCCGTCGGGGGGGATGAGGTCGATCAGCTTCTTGACGATGTCGTCCGGGCGGACGCCCTCGGCTTCGGCGTTGAAGTTGGTCAGGATGCGATGCCGCAGGACGGGGGCGGCGACCGACTGCACGTCTTCGATCCCCGCGTAGGGGCGGCCGTGCAGGATGGCTCGCGCCTTCGCACCGAGGATCAGGTACTGGCTGGCTCGCGGGCCGGCGCCCCAACTGACGTATTGCTTCACGAAGTTGGGAACCTTCGCGTCGCTCGTGGCTCCGTCCTGTTTGCGGGTCAGCCGCGCGAACTGCATCGCGTAACGAATGACCGAATCGGCGACGGGGACTCGACGAACCAGGCTCTGCAATTCGAGCCACTCTTCGTAGCCGAGCACCTTCTCGACCGACGGGATCGTGTTGACGGTCGTCTGTCGGACGATCTCGAACTCCTCCTCTTCGCTCGGGTACTGGACGAGGATTTCAAACATGAACCGGTCGAGCTGTGCTTCGGGGAGCGGGTACGTTCCCTCTTGCTCGATCGGGTTCTGCGTGGCGAGGACGAAGAACGGATTCGGCAGCTTGTGACGCTTGCCGCCCGCCGTGACCTGATGTTCCTGCATCGCTTCGAGCAGCGCGGCCTGAGTCTTCGGCGGCGTCCGGTTGATCTCGTCGGCCAGCAGGACATTTGTGAAGACCGGGCCGGGCAGGAACTTGAACTCGCGCGTTCCCGACGATTTGTCCTCTTGAATCACTTCCGTTCCGGTGATGTCGGCAGGCATCAGGTCGGGCGTGAACTGGATCCGGTTGAACGACATGTCGAGCGTCTCGGCCAGCGTCCGGACCATCAGCGTCTTCGCCAAACCCGGCACGCCGACGAGCAACGCATGGCCTCCCGCCAGCATCGCGATGAGCAGCTCTTCGACGACCACCCGCTGCCCGATGATGACCTTGCCCAATTGATCGACCACCCGCCGATACGCCGCGCCGAGCCGCTCAACGGCGGCAAGGTCACTGTGAGTTGGTTGGGCATCCGCAGAAGAAACGTCTGTCACGCGAGGCACTCCGAAGATTGAGGCTGATGTCGGCCCGAACGTATGTCAAAACTAGCCCGACGCGCGAGCGAGGGCTGAACACTCAATTCACCCAAAGCACTCGCTCGCGCGTCGGGCTAGTAGTCTTGCTGCCAATTCAAACTCATGAATTTGCTTGAGCATCATCACGGAGGGTGCGGGCGATTGCAAACAAAGTAGCCATCATCGCTCCGCGTGATGAGCCTCACGGAGCAGACTCTCGACCAACACTCGACTTCGTTCGCGGTTTGGGCGTTCGATGGAAGTCTTCGGTTGGGTGAGGCGGCGGGTTTGGAATGCTCGCGGGTCTCTCGGGAAAGGCTCATCACGCGGAGCGATGATGGCTACTTTAAAACGTCCGCTGGACGGCAAAGTCGGCGATGTCGGCGAGGATGCGTTTGGCCGTCGAGTTGGGCAGGCCGTCGAGTTGGCGACGGGCTTCCTGAGCGAGGCTTTGGGCGCAGCGGCTGGTGTACTCGAACGCATCGCTCCGCTCGAAGTACGGCGTGAGTCGTTCGCGGGTCGAGTCGTCCGGCTGGGCGAGCAGCCGGCGGATCTCGGTCGCGTCGGGTTCCGAGGCCGTCGCCAGCAGACGGATCAGCGGCAGCGTGAGCTTCTGCTTGTCGAGGTCGCTCCCCAGTGTCTTGCCGGTCTTCTTCTCGTTCCCCATCAGGTCGAGCACATCGTCGGCGATCTGGAACGCCAGCCCGAGCGACCGGCCGTACTGTTCCATCGCGGCGGTCGTCTTCTCGTCGGCGCAAGCAAAAAAAGCTCCGAGATGCCCGCACAGCGCGGTCAACTCGGCCGTCTTGCCGTCGATGATCTTGAAGTAGGTTTGTTCGGTCAGGTCGAGGTTGCCTCGTTCCTTGATCTGGGACAGTTCGCCCTCGCAGACGATGTTTGTCGAGCGGCCGATGCAGCGGCAGCCGTAGGTCGTGGGCAGGCTGCTCGCCAAGTGAAACGAATGCGTGAAGAGGTAGTCTCCGAACAGGACGCTGGTCTCGTTGTTCCAGCGGGCGTTGACGGTGGCGACATGTCGGCGAGTCTCCGCCTCGTCCAGGACATCGTCGTGGACGAGCGTCGCCAGATGGATCATCTCGACAACCGCCGCGAGGACTTTGTGATCGTGCTTGATCCCGCCACATGCCTTCGCGGTCAGCAGTAGCAGCATCGGTCGCAACCGCTTGCCTCGGAAGCGGGTCGAGTGTTGAAGGATGTCACTGACGTACGGGTTCTCGCTACGAAGCTCGTCGGCGAGAATCTGTTCCGCTTCGAGCAGTTCGGCTCCGATGGCCTGATCGACCGCCAGCAAGACCTGCATGGCCTCACCCGGCGATTTCGTGTCGATGACCAATGGGTTTGGGCCACCGGGAACGGGCAATACGGTTGCGGATTGATCCGCCCCAAACTTGGAATCCGCCTGCATTACCGCTTCGCCTGTCGCTGATTTGAACATGACGCACCGTAATCGAGCCTGAAGAGTTTGTCCGCCCACACGACAGCCAAACCGCAGCCGGTCCCGAAGGATTAACAAAAGGTAGCGGCCAACCGGAACGAACGCCATCGCGGCACCGTCGCGTTTGGTTTCGCATCAGCACACGACTATCGTAGGTCACGCAATCATTACGGCCTTCCCCGCCAAGTCCCACGTTTAGCGCCAACGCCAACGCCAACGCCAACGGCGTGGGCGCGATTGTGGGAGCCGTACGAAGAGCGCCCACGCCGTTGGCGTTGGGGCTAAACGTCCTACGTCGCGAGTCTTCTGGTCACCCCGCATGAACCGCTTCCAACTTGTCCTTCGCAGTTTGAGTCACCACTGGCGAACCAACCTCGCCGTGTTGCTGGGGGTGATCGCCGGGACGGCCGTGATCGGCGGAGCACTCATCGTCGGCGATTCGGTCCGGGCGAGTCTCGTCAAAATGACGCTCGACCGGCTCGGTGAGATCAACTACGTGCTCAGCGGTCCTCGCTTTTTTCGGGAGCAATTGGCAAATGAGATGCATTCAAAAAAAGCCAATCCGTCCGTTCCTGTTGATCCGGCAATCGTAATGAAGGCTGGGTTGCAGGCTAGGATCGGCGATGCCACTCGGCGTGCTGGGCAAGTCAACGTTTACGGCTTCGCCGCTCGGAGTTGGCCTATGCTCAAAACGTCTGGAATCAAACCGCCTCGACTTTCCGGAGTGGTCCTCAATGCACGGGCGGCGGAGGCGGTTGGCGTGAAGGTGGGTGATGAGGTCACGCTGTGGATTGAGCTTCCGAGTGCGGTCCCTCGCGACACGCTGCTCGGGAAGAAGGACAACGACTCGCAGGAGATCACGCTCAAGGTGAGCGGCATCTCGCCCAAGGAGAGCGGTCTGTCACGGCTGGGCTTCCACCCGACTCAGGCTCTTCCGTTGAACGCCTTCGTCGATTTGCACTTCCTTCAAGAACGGTTAGGGCTGGAAGAGGTCATGCCAACCCGACGTGACCCGACGCACAAACCTGCGAGAGTGAACACGTTGATTAGTGGCGCTCGAGGCCGCCCGAACCAACAGTGGATAACCTATGAGAGTCTCTTGGAAAACAACAAGTGGCATGACGAAAGTTTGACGGATCGCCTTCAACTCGCCGACCTCAACCTGCGTCTCGTCGAGGACAAGGCGCTGAACTGCCTCGTCCTCGAATCCGAGCAGATGATTTTGGAGGACAAGCTGGCGGAGGCGGC
>JAYUFF010000397.1:0-5627 GCA_043738825.1 Schlesneria sp. | reverse complement strand
ACGAAGGCCCCGCCGAATGGCAGATCGTCCGAATCGTGGAACGTCAACCGGCGAGCCGCACTCCCTTCGGCCAAGTCCAAGCCGAAATCCGCAAGAAGATCGAGGACGGTCAAAACAGGAACCGACCCAAGAAACTGTTCGAGCAACTCTTCTCGGAAGCGATCATCGAATCCAAGTACGACCTGCCGACGCAGCAGCAGTAGCACGAGCCGGGATGATTCACGACTCGGTGAGCATCGATGACCGAGTGCGGCATTGAAGCCTGACGCGCAAGCGAGGGAATGTCACAGCCGATCCTTCACTTGCGCGTCAGGCTTCAATGGGTTCGTGAATCATCCGGCCTAGCGAAGCACGACGACATTGCCAGCCGGCCGATGGTCACTCCTGCCCGCAAGCCTCCGACACCGCTCGCACAGATTTTTCTGCCTCTCTCTTTCCGTTCACCTCGTCGCACGCGGCCAAGGACGGCAGACAGAAAGCGAGGGGCAGAACGATCAAAGCGGTGGTGCAGTGGCGAACCTCCCCCCGCGAGTTCATCACCCTTTCGTCAGCGCCTCATCGAGATTGAGCAGCATGCTGGCGACGGCGTTTCTCGTTGCTCAGCCACAATGGACGAAGAGTTTCACGGCCAGACGCCCGGTTCTTTGCGGCGGGTGAAGTCCTTGATGATGAGCTTCGCGACTTCGGGATCAGGGAGTGCTACCGGTGGCTGGCGACGTGGTCGGTTTCAGTGCGGCGGGGGTCGTTCGGCGGGCGAAGCGGGCGGCGAGGTCTTTCACGAACTGATCCAACCCGAACGAGGGCGGGGCGGCCTTGGTGAATTGGTAGACCAGCCGGGCATCGTTGTAGGCTTCGCCCCCGGCGGCATGCACCGTGTCGCCGACGAGTTCCGACAGTTGACCGAGCGCCAGTGAAATCGGCAGCAGCGCGTCGAACAGATCGAGGTCGCGCTGGGCCGCGTCGAGCACGAACGACTTCGGCAGGAACTCGGGGTTCCGCCGGACGTCGCGCGGGAGATGTGCCTAAGCTCAACCCGGCCTCATCGCGAAGCAACCGGCTGTGCCGGATCGCGACTGGCCTCCCCCAGCGCCGGCAGACTCCGCTTCTCGTCCGGACTGAGGTCGATCAGAAACGGCAGCGTGTCGCGAATGACCTTGATCGCCGCCAGCACCGCCTGAGCCGCCGCCGCCGCCCACACCCCATCGACTCGATTGTCCGACATGCTTCCGTCCCTTTCCCAAAAAAGTAAGTGCCAACACACCGACGAATCACCGCCCACACTACGCCACAATTTCCGACCGCCACAGAACCTCGAAGTCCTTCCGAAAGCACGGCTTGTCCGAAGACGGCCAATCAATGGCACGCTTCCACACGGGATACGATCCCAAACAGCGCCCCCCCGACGTGAGGCATACCTCATTTCGATTTAGGTTTAGAATCGTTAGTGGAATCAGATTGGCCACCATTTTTCGGGATTGCCTCTCGCTTCTCCCATTCTTCATCGAGGGAGATTCCGGGATCAGTCCGTTCGATCTTTACGGCCGGCGATTTCGCAACGTGCTGCTCCTCGTTGGCTCCGACAAATAATATCTGAGCGGTCACGTCATACGTTCCACTCTCCGACATTTCAAACAGCCGATCCAAATGAAACGTCTCGTGATACTCCTCCCCGCTGGCAATCTTGTGTGGACTGCGACTCCCCCGAGCGCCCATTGCCTTGAGTCGCCTCCCAACTTGTGTGAGCGGAACCTCTTTGTCGTCAATTTTCACGTCAAAGGTCACATAGCGCAGTGGATAAGACCTTACGGCGATGACATCCTGAGTGCTTTTGTTGATGAGACGAACGCGCACAAGAACGGGGCCGTACATGTCATACTTACCGCCCATCAGATTGACTTCAGCGGTCACGCCGTCGAGTGGCTTAATCTCTGGTCCGATCGCTTTTTTTATGTCATCACACGCAGCCCATGCCACAAGCAAGATGGTGACAAAAACGAAACATGTGATGCTGCTGCGAACGAGAGTTCTATTCATTCTTGCATTTCTCCGGTTTTAGTTGCCAAATTCGGCAATGTAAATCACTTTGGCAGGAATCGTGGAAAATGAGCCATCCCACAATGGCAGGTCCGATGTTTCAACACCATTTGGATTCTTCGCGTAGCCCGAACGTCTAATCACATCAAATGCAACGTCTACAAACCAGTCCCACTCAAGTACGGAAACCGCCACCCAAATGCTATCAGCCCCATCCGGCTTATACATGAGGATTGTCCGAAAACGATCGCTGCGGAAGACCCCACCTAATTTTGGAGCGTCATCCGATGGAGAGTCAATGACACTCGGTGCCGTCCACCAGATATTAGCGGGAACCTGTCCAGTCCCATTATAAAAGACACCCACTCCCGCATCGTCCAATACGTACTTGTCGTTTGAGGAATGGACAGTCTTAAGCACAGGTGGAATTGACGGTCGGCCATGAAAGAAATAGACACTTGAATCCGTCGCAACCAATTGAACGATGCCCGCACTTCCTGGAAAACCAGTGGGCGCGCGAATCTTATCGGTCGTTTGTATCCCTGGTAGTCCCAAAGTCCCAAATTGCACGATTCGAGCCCAGCCCTGCCATGCTAGATTAATTGGTGGTACTGCCACTGATGAGAGTGAGGTCTGATTTCCTGCCGGTTTAAGAACGTCAAATGTCGCTTTGACCGTCCGTGTTCCCAAGGATGTTCCTGTTCCCAAGAACGATTGTAACGTGACATCCTGTTTGTCGAGCTTGGCGATCCAGTAAAAGGTTGCAGTTGCAGCCCGCAGGTCAGCCGGCGTCAAATCGGTTTTTTTGCCTTGTCGATCGCCATGGAGTAGCTTTTGACGTTCGTTCCGGGGATCGTCCATTTGTACATGACATTCCCCGGTGGTGCGGGATCTATCCTAGCAGTCAGCGAGATTTTCATTCCGACCACGGTTGTCGTGGTCGTGTCCGTGATGTCAATGCCGCCTTTTTCGATGGTCAGTTTGTACGCAGTGATCGTGAAGAAAGCACTCGAAGTTCCGCACGTTGTTTTGATTTCGTAGTCGCCCGACTTGTCGGGTTTGATCGTCATCGTCTTGCTGGGGTCCGTTGGAGCGGTAGCGGAAGATCCTGTGGGCTTTTTTTCCAGCGACCATTTGGGAGTGCCGTTTGGAAAGGTCGCATCGGCAGGCTTGGGCTTGGCTTCCAGCGTCACCGAATCATCGACCCATATTTGAGCGGAACCAACGACCTCGGGGTCAGAGTCCTTGACGATGATTCGATCCACCGCAACGACAGCGAATGCAATCGTTACTGATCCGGCCGCATTGGCGCAGCCGCCGCAGTCGCAATCTCCGCATCCAGCGGACTTCTCGATGGTCCATGAGGCGGAGGCGTTTACGGTGACATCCCAATACCCCGCCGGGAGGTCTGGTGCCGTCAGTTGCGAGGCAAACTCCGCTCCGTCAAAGACGACATTCACTAGCGACGTTGGAGCTTCGGTGGGGATCGCACTCATGTCAGCGCGATACTTAACGCTGCTGACAGTCCAAACACAGGACTTGTTGGTCACGGCACATTCGGAATTGAGCGCGGGGCCGTTGCGGGACGCATTGAACATGGCGATCACGGTGTCGCCCGCCTTGGCCGGATTCGGACTCGGTCCGCTCTTCGTAATCTCAAGGCTACATCCTGGCGTGCCTCCACCACCACCGCTGGTAGCCGACGGGCGGGTCTGACTCATCACGCCAAATGGAACCAACGAGAGCATCGCCACAACGAGAGCATCGCCACGACGAGCGATATGTGTAACCAATGCCACGCAGGTTGTGTTCTGTTGATCGTCATCAAGGGAACAAATCGTTTCATGCCAGATACCTTGCAAGAGGAACGAATGACTTATCTCAACCGACTCGGGACACGTGTCTACTTTGGTCTGTCCGGGTCTTTGATGTTCAGCAGTTGCGGATTGAGTTCGAGATTTTTCTTGAATGCCAGCGCCATGGTATGGCTGAATGCGGCGCGCTCTGCCGCAGTCCAGAGCCGGAGATTCCAGTTCCAGTTCGCAAGCAGGTCCGGGGGCGCGTCGGCCGACTGTGCCGCACGATACGCATACAGCCATGCTGGGCGATGCCGTGATAACCCGCTGTTCAAATTGCGGGCAGCATCGGCTGCGGTCTTCAGGTTCAATGCGGCTCGGAGGATGGGATTGGCATCAGAGGACGGGTCCGGTTCGACCGGCGGATCGTAAAACACGTTTCCCAGCCACGGCAGCGGAAGATGGGCCGCTGCGCCAGGTGGTCCCGCCAACTGGTCGAGCATCACGGCTTGTACAATCGTGTTGAAGCTGTCGTTGCAGCCGATCTTGATCGCAAACTTTCCCGGCCCGCTGACCACGAACTGTTTGTAGACGCCGCCCCAAAACTGATCGACACGCGCTCGGGCCAGCGTGGGGAGCTTCTCGGCACGGGCCGGATCGGGTGCGTCCCCTTTCACTTCGATCAGATAGCTGCGGTAGCGATTGTTTCCGTCGTGGCCGTCCTTGTTGAAGAAGTACAGGCTGATTCGATGCAAACCCTCGGGGACGACGACCGAAGCCCACACGTCTGGCCCCTCATGGCTCATCGGATACGCCTCGCCGTGGTCGTCCCAATCGGCCTGGCGGCGATAGCCGATGACCGGGTTGTACAACACGCGGGGATCGTCCCAACGACGGCGATGCACCCAATGCCGCAGCAATTCCCGCTTTTCTTTGGCGGACCGAACGCCCCACCGTTCGGCCCCACGGCACCTCGCACGCGGTATCGGAGATCGGCAATCACCGAATCGTTCAACGGCGCGTCCATCGCGCAGAGGATCGTGTACTGCCGTCCCAAGCGACCGACCCAATCACCTTGCGTCTTCCAATCGTCGCCGACGAACACGGCGGCGACGGCTGGCAGCGGTTCTTTGAGCGAGCGAAGTTGGCTGAGGTCCGACTGCAACTGCGCGAGTGTCGGGGCAGCGGCCACCATCGGATGAGGCGGATGCTGTCCTGCTGGTGATCTGTTCGCGTCTCGTTTTTCAGGCGCGGCGGCTACCGCTGGCTTGGACGAACCGACGGGAACCGGCTCCTTGAGCGTCATCGCTCCACCGCCATAGCCGCCCAACAGTGCGCGGCCCGTGTCATCCGGCAGCAGTGCGGCGATGTACGTGTCCTTCAGCTTCGCCGTCTCCTGCGTGCCGTGGAACGACGCTCCCGATTTCGCGTCGATGACGCCGAAGCCCTGCTGTCGGAAGCCGAGCCACAATCGACCGGCGTTGTCTTCGGCAAGGGAGGTGATGTAGTCCTCGGGCAGCAGCGCCGCGAGTTTGTCTTTGGGGAGCGGACTCCATGTTTTCGGCGGCGGTTCGAGACGCCCCTTTACTTTGTCGGCGTAGTCGCAGCCTCGGATGTACTCCCACGACTGACCTTGGTTTTTGCTCTTCGCCAACCCCAGCGATGTGGCCACGTAGACCGTGCCGTCGCTCGCGACGAGCACATCGTTGATGAGATTTGACGGCAGTCCCTTGCCGGTGGGGCGGCGGTAGTGATCGTCGCTCGGCGCGGCCGACACCACCTGCCACTTCGCGTAGT
>JAYUFF010000396.1:0-5628 GCA_043738825.1 Schlesneria sp. | reverse complement strand
CGGAAGCGATCCAATCCCCGCTTCCGTGTGGAGTTTGCTCCGTGCGCAAGTTGCCAACGACGAACGGCGTTCAACCCCGCGCGTGACGTGTCGCAACTGCATCATCGGGAACAACGAAACCGCCTTGAACGCGGCTGTCGATTGCGCACGAGCGCTCGGCTACGAAGTGAGGTCGCTTGGCGCGGGGCGAGGCGGCATCGCCCGCGATGTGGGAGTCGAACTGGCCGAAGCCTGTCTCGCCGCGCGTCGCGAATCCTCAGCGAAGCCGATCTGCTTCGTTGGCGGAGGCGAGCCGACCGTCAGACTTGTCCCGACTGAACGGTCTCGTGTGGGAGGCCGCAATCAGGAGGTCGCGTTGTCCGCCTGCTGCCGACTCTGGAACGAAGACCTGCGCGGCCTCGCGATCCTCTCGGGAGGAACCGATGGCGAAGACGGACCCACGGACGCCGCCGGAGCCGTCTGCGACGAAACGATTCGCGACGCCGCGCGACAACTCGGCCTCGATCCGTTCGAGGCGCTGTCGATCAACGATTCGTACACGTTCTTCGACCGAGCGGGTGGACTGCTGAAGACGGGACCGACTCACACCAACGTCATGGACCTGCAGGTCGCCATCGTGCGACCGTCGTGATGCGGGGCAAGAGTCATCAGGTGAGCGGCGGGAATTATCGTGCCGGGATGGCAGGGCCATCGCCTGATTGAATCCGGGAGGTTGGGTGCCACGGTCACGGAGTTTCGACGTGGCCGTGAGATGGGAAATCAGCCTTCACGTCCTCGCACGGCCACGTCGAAGCTCCGTGACCGTGGCACCCCCATTTGAAACAGACGATGGCCCTGCCGCGATGGAGTCAGGGCTGGCTCATTGACCAACCTTCGAGTCTTCAGCGGGGATGACGCGCCAGGTTCCGTCACCGCCAAGTTCCAAGACGTGTCGGTGGTACTTGACGATATTCAGGCGATGACTGACGCTGACGAGCGTCGCTCCCGAATCATGCAACTGCTGATACAAGGACTCCTCGTTCTCGGTGTCGAGGGCACTGGTGGCTTCGTCCAGAATCACGTAGCGGGGTTTGGCCAGCAGCACGCGCGCGAAAGCCACTCGCTGCTGTTCTCCCAGTGACAGGGTCTTTCCCCAATCGGCATCGACCTCCAGCCCGCCGCAGCGCTCCGCCAAATCGGGGAGATTGACCGCTTTCAGAACGTCGTACAACTCGTCGTCCGCCACGTCCCGCTTGTCGCTCGGGTACAACAATTGGCCGCGCAGCGTGCCGATGATCATGTAGGGACGTTGAGGCAGAAAGAACATCTCTTGGAGCGGCGGGCGAACGATGACGCCGCTGCCCGAATCCCATAAGCCCGCGACGGCACGCAACAAGGAACTCTTGCCACCCCCGCTGGCTCCGACGATCAACACGCCTTCCCCCGACTTGATCTCCAGCGAAAGATCGACGACCAGGGTTCTTTTGTAATCGGGTGTTTGCAGGGTGAGATTTTCAATCGCCAGGCGATCGTCCTCCACCGTCTGAATGACATCCCGATCCTGCGAGGGTTCCGTCGCCGACACTTCCAACGACTTCGTGAATTTGTCCAACCGACTCACTCCTGCAGCGAAGCGGCTGAGCGTGTCAAAGTTGTTCACGATGATGGTCAGCGCCGAGAAAATCACCGCAAAGGCACCGGCCGCTTGAACGACTCGCCCCACCTCGAGATGACCGGACAGGACTTGGGGTGCGAGAATGATCCCCGGCATGATCAGCGTGACGGAACTGTAGGAATACTGAAACAGATTCAAGAACCACTGCCAGTTGATGATCTTGTTGAAGTTCTCATAAGCATCACCAAACCGGTGTTTGATATTGAGCGATTCGGGTTCTTCGCCACGATAGAAGGCGATGGACTCGGCGTTCTCCCGCACGCGCACCAGGCTGAATCGAAAATCGGCCTCGCGCCGCAACTGAAAGAGGTTGAGCGCAACCAGGGTTCTGCCGAACACCATGCTTGCGATCAGCGTGCCGATGGTCGCGTAGACGATCAAAAACAGCACCAGCGTTTTCGAGATGGACCACAGCACGCCGCTGAAGGCGATCAGTTGCAAGGCGGTTTCTATGAACAGCAGCAGGTAGAAGATTGACCTGAGTGTGAAGGTGTTGATGTCTTCCGCAATGCGCTGATCCGGATTGTCGATGTCCGCATTGAAGGCGAGTTTGTAAAACGCGTTGTTGCGAAAATAGGTGTCCAAGAAGTTGTGTGTCAGCCACCGCCGCCAGTAATTGACGAGCTTGTCTCGGACGTAGTAATAGAACACATAGAACGGGGCGGCTACGACGATGATGCCGATGGTTTTGTAGATGGAGACCCAGTAGCGACCCGAGTCTTGGGAGGCCAGTGCGGACGTGAACTCCCCGGACTGCTCGTTCAGAAAAACGCTGAAGGCCGTGTTGCCCAGCAGCAATACAACCAGCAGTGCCAACAGACCACGGGCCACCCATTTGTCCTCGGAGAACCAGTAGGGCTTGGCCAGCGTCACAAATCGCGGCAGGCCGCGACGCCTCATTCGGAATCGGAACATGATGCTTCTTTCATGCCCCCCTTTGGCTTCCTCCAGGAAGCTGGGGTGTTTAAGGGTTCGGTACTTCACCGCTCAGAACGGGCGGCTGCCAGGCCTTGGTGACTTCGTGCGGCGGAAGTCACCGCTTCGGCATAAGGTGCGGGAACAATCCCGGATCCAAAGCGGATCGCATGGGCCTTCGTCAGTTCGGCCCCAAACAGGAAGATTTGGGCCGTGTAATAGTTCCACAGCAGCAGCACCACAAACGAAGCCGCTGCGCCATAAACCGATGTCGTCGCGGTCTGGCCCAGGTACAGGCCGATGAGCGACTTTCCTGCCGTGAAGAGCACCGACGTGACTGCGGCACCGAACCACACATCTTTCCAGGCGATTTCGGCGTCCGGGAGAAATCGATAGATCATGGCGAAGAGCCCCGTGATCACGCTGAACGAGACCACCCAGTGAAGGATGTGCGAGCTGGCGCTGGATGGTCCGCCACCGAGCCAGCCGCTCAGGGACGCCATCGCTGCACTCACGACCAGCGAAACGAGCAGGAGAAAGGCGGATCCCAGCACCAGCGAGAACGAGAGAAAGCGGCTTCGCACGATGACCCACAGGCCGCGGCCCGGCTTCGGTGCCACTTCCCAAATGGTATTCAAGGCATCCTGGAGTTCACCGAAGAGACCCACGGCACCAAACAGCAACACGAGTCCCCCGACCAGACTGGCGAGAACTCCCGCGCCGGGCCGACCGGCGGCTGCGACCATCGCCTGGAGTGCATCGCCCCCCTCATTGCCGACCAGCGAACGCATCTCCCCCAGCATCCGGCCTTCCGCCGCGTCGCGTCCAAACACGAGCCCTGCGATCGCGACGACGATGACGAGCAACGGGGCCAGCGCAAACGTGGTATAGAACGCCAGTGCCGCCCCCAGACGCGGGATCCTGTCCACCAGGGACTCACTCCCGGCTTCCTTCACGATGGCCCAAATGTCTCGCACAGTCATAGTTGTGACCTCGATCAACGGGACAATCATGTTCCGGCTTCGTTCGATGATTGACCCGCGAAGATTTTCGAGGCCTCGCGGATCAGCAAGGGAAACCGAGACTCCAACAGGTTGCGTGTTTCCAACAGCGTCGTCGTGACGAAACTGGCTCCGGCTTGTTCGAGTCGTTCTCGGTCCATCTTGCCGTTGCGCTGTTGGCCCCATCGCCCCACAATGATCTCGATTTCGGGCGAGGCGTCTCGCAGTCGCTTGCACAAGTAGCGTGCATGTGACAGTCCACCCGGAGGCAGTGACGCGATGCAGATGATGGCGGGAGGATCCTCGGCAATGCGGGCCGCCAATTCGGACGTGAGTGTCTCCAGCGCGGTCACTTCCAAGTCCCAGCGAGTCGGGTTGAGAAGCTGCCGCAGCATCTCCAGTCCCACGCAATCCGTGTCGTCCCTGGCCGGGCAACCGAGAATCGTGGCGGGCTTGATCGCCGGAGACGAGATCGCTGGCGGGGCATCCGGCGTGAGATTCTGCTGCTCCGTTTTGGATGCAGACGCCGCCCGAAGAAACGCATCGGTCTGCCGCAGGGATTCTCGCATCCCCTCCAGAATCGCTCGCTGGTCGTCGTCTGTCAGATAGTCCCGTTGAACATCCCGTCTCGTATGGTTCAGCGCCGGGATCAGCATCTCATCGTAGACCTCCTCGGAGGGAGACCGCTTCATGCGCTGGATGACGAGCATGGCAGCATCGTGCTGATCTCCCAGCATCAGCCGCTGGTAAAGTCCCACGTCCGCGCGGAGCGCCGGTACGTCGCCCAGCAGCAGATTCAGGAAGCCAAGCTGCGGGATGTTCTTGCCGAGCACGACCAGACAGACCGCGAACGGGGCCGACAAGATCAAGCCGAACGGTCCCCAGAGGTACAGCCAAAACGCCGCCGAGACCAAGAGTGCGGTGGGTGAGACACCCGTACTGCGACCGAAGACACATGGCTCGACAACATTGTTGCCGACCAACTCCAGAACCATGACGTAACTGAACACCGCCAGTGGCTGCCACCAACCCTCGGACGTTGCCAGGCTCATGACGATCGGAAAGAACGCGCCGATCCACGGGCCGATGTACGGGATGAACCTCAACGCGGCGGCCAGGAAGCCCCACAACAACGCGTAGGGGACTTGCAGCACCAGCAACCCGGCCGTCAGCAGGACTCCAAAGCCGCCGTTGACCAGGGCCACCATCAGGATGTATCGGCTGATGCGGTCGGTGACATCTTCCAACGCCTTGCTCGTCAGGGCCAACCGCGTCTTGCCGGCCAGCAACACGACGCGGTCGCGCAAGTCCTCGCGCCCGAGCAGAAAGAACACGAGCAGCACCAGCGCGAAGGCCAGCGTGGCGAGCACTTCAAAGGCGGAGCCGAGATACCCGGTGAGACTCAACCAGGGAGTGGACGGACTGCGAACGTGGACGGCTTCCGCAGGAGACTTCACGAGCGAGTCCACGGGGACACGCACGAGAATTGACCCGTCTTCCAGTGCCAACGGCGTCTCCGTGGAGGGCCTCTGAAACTCCTGACTGATCTCTTCCATCATCTGCGCGAATTGTTCGATCAGCGGGCCGGAACCCAACTGGCGCAGCGTCGTCACCTTCGCTTTGATGTTGGCCGTGTTCTGCGGAAGCTCCGCCAGCATGCCCGCCACCTGCCGTGTCACCATCCCGCCCAGGCACATCAAGACGATGCCCGCCGTCGAGACCGCCACCATCACCGACCAGACTCGTCCGAGACCTCGTCGCTGCAAAATTCTGACGACGGGGTTCAACAGGAACGTCAACAGCACGGCCAGTGCGATGGGGATGAGAACCGGCCGACCCCACTGCAAACCCAGCACGATCACCAGTCCCACGACCGTACCGGACAGCAGGATCACAGCGCGTTGCCACATCGGAATCGGCGGCACTCTGGTCACGATATTTCCATCTCCCCCGCCACGGCTCTTCCCAATTTCAAGGTCGGGTGGGACCAGCTCGCTTCGAGCGCCGGCCCACCATGATAAAACATCGAAAATTGATGGTGGGCCGGCGCGGCGAAGC
>JAYUFF010000395.1:0-2131 GCA_043738825.1 Schlesneria sp. | reverse complement strand
ACCCCCGAAAACAAGCCTTTTCTTTTCGGAGAGCCTCTGAGTGTGCGGCACTCTGTTCCTCTCGATGAGGAGGCCAAGAATAGTCCGAGTTGGGCGAGGTGCCTTCTCACGCGGCTCGCCCCTGCCCTTGCCGCAGCTCCATGTAGAGTCGGTGAGAGGGGACGTGAGCAGAGCGACCCATTCGCAACCACTTGTTCGCGGCCCTCAATCCGAGTTGCCGCGTGTGCCTTGCGGGAGCGCGGGCGGGCCGGAACAATCTGCCCGCCGACCGTTTGTTCATACCTCCAACTTCACGAGCACTCCATGAGCCGTCTGATGTCCGCTGGTCCTTCGCGGGGAATTTGCCTGTTGGTAGTTGTTGGCCTCGGGTGCAATGTGTCTGTTCCGTCCAGTGTTCCGCCTGCGCCGAAGCGCGTCAGTCCCGCCGCAAGCATGAGCGATGGGGATGCACTCTCGACGAGCGCGGACTCGGCAACAATGCCCACAGATGTCGAAGCCATCACGCCCGCGAAGACTCTCGAACTGCGCGACATGAACTGGGATCAGGTTCAGGCTTTCGTGGCCGAACACAAAGGGAAGGTCGTCGTCGTCGATGTCTGGTCCACGTCATGCGAGCCGTGCCTGCATGAGTTTCCTCATCTGGTGGCGATGCAGCAGCGGCACGGTGACGACGTGGTCTGCGTCTCCTTCGACTGCGATTACATCGGCGCGAAGAACAAGCCGGTCGATTACTACCGCGAACGAGTTCTGAAGGCGCTGACCGAGATGAAGGCCGAGACCATCATCAACTTGATGTCGAACGTGGCGGCCGACGAACTGTTTCAGCAGATGGACCTCGACTCGATCCCCGCCGTGTACGTGTTCGATCGCGCGGGAAAGCTCTCCAAACGGTTCGACAACCGCACGCCCGCTGGTGGTGGTGTAGAAGGCATTTCCTACGAGACACAGATCGACCCGCTGGTAGCTGAGTTGGTGAAGGTGTTGAAGAAAGGTTGAGGGTTGAAGGTTGAGCGTTGAGGGCAGAGGAGCACACGAGCGAAGCGTTTTTTCTGACCTTCAACCCTCAACCTTCTTCTTAACGAGTCCCTGCAATGGTCGATTCCTCCCGCCGACGCAGTTCGCGCCGCGACGTGCTGACGAACCACAACCGCTGCTGGATTTGGGGCCGCAACGTCGTCTTGGAAACCCTGCGCGCGGGACGCTGGCCAATCCTCGAACTGTTGATCGGTGATCGCGCCGACGACGGACTTTGGGACGAGGCCGTGCGGCTCGCGAAGCAACACGGGATCGAAGCGATTGCGATGGACGATGCCACGCTGACGAAGGCGTGTCATTCGGGCGAGCATCAGGGGATGGCGGCGCGCATGGCTCCGTTTCCGTACGCAACTGTCGAGCAACTGCTGAGCGAGCTGCCAGCGGATGCGATGCTCGTCGTGCTGGATCGACTGCAAGACCCGTTCAATTTCGGCGCGATCGTGCGCTCGGCCTCAACGCTCGGTCTGGACGGGATCGTCATCGGCCAGAAGGAGCAGGTCGAGGTGAACAGCCTCGTCGCGCGGTGTTCTGCCGGCGCGGTCAATCACATCGCCATTGCCAGCACCGACGATCTGGTTCAGACGGTGGAGACACTCCGCGAGCGCGGCTTCCAGATTGTGGCCGCTTCCGAGAAGGCCGACATTCCTCTGCCTGAAGCCAACTTCCGCCAGCCGACGGTCGCGATCATCGGCAACGAAGGGCGCGGTATTCGTCCCGAGTTGCTCGCGCGGTGCGATCACTCGCTCAGCATCCCGATGAGCGGCCCGGTCGGCTCGCTCAACGCGGCCGTGGCGGCGGGCATCCTGTTCTACGAAATGCGGCGTCAGCGACTGACGGTGCCTGATTCAAGGTAGCCCTGTCGCTCCGCGACAGGTGGCGGACGACGGACCATCTCTCGTGCGATCGACAGGTTTGATTGCAAACCGGCGGCAATGCTCCTCGCGCTTCCTGTCGCGGAGCGACAGGGCTACCTTGAGGACGAGATCTGATTGCGAACTGAAACCTGACAAGGCTGATTGATGTCCCTGATCCTGCGAAATCCTCACAGCGTCGAAGCGGCGCTGCGAACCCGACCGGCCGATGTGTTTGAAGTCCG
>JAYUFF010000394.1:0-2141 GCA_043738825.1 Schlesneria sp. | reverse complement strand
GCTACGACAAGGTTCCGATCCTCGATCCGGTGGAAGGTGAACATGCGCCGCTGTTCTGCCAGGATCCGCCGAGTCCCGATGAGGTGATGCGTGCGCTGCCCAACGAGACATCCGGTGGCTGGGTCTTCCTGGCGGAGACGGCTCGCAACAACGTCAAGATGGTGATCGAGCCGATCGTCGATCGCATGGACGACTGCCGCTTCTATCCGCTGGTGGGACCGGCCCGCCTGCACCACTGCCATTACAAATGCACGGTCTACTACGACAAGACCATTCGCTCCGACTGGCCGGTTCCGTTCCGTCACCCGGACGAAACTTCGCAGGTCGTCTACATCGACCACGATCATCTGATCCGCTGTGCTGGCCCCGCGACTCCCCAGTAATCCTCGGACATTTGCGAACGGTTGTGACAAGACACCAGCACCCCGGCTGCTCCGAAGCAGCCGGGGTGCTGTTCATTTCCGAGTCGTTGCAAGTTTTTGGCGGACGCTGCCAGCGTCCGCCACGATGGCGCGAACTTGTGGTCCATCCACAAAGTTCTGACAGATTGCACATCACGCAGGCTTCCGAAGTCTTCAGAGACTTCGGAAGTCTCAAACCTGTCAAACCAAAGTAGACGGACCACTCGTGCTTTGTCACCGCTTGATCTTGGGGGTCGCCACGCTCGCCAGAGCGTGGGGTCCATCCAGCGTCTCGCCCACGTTCTGGCGAACGTGGCTACGACAACAACCCCCATTCTTAGGTGTGACACAGCACGAGGAACCAACGATTTCTGAGTCGCTGAATTTCGCGAGCGAGCAGTCCGGCGATTACGGCAACCGGCCCATATCACAGGACAAACCACCGGCCGCCGGGATGTACGCCTTCTCGACGTAGTCCATCACCATCCGATCGGCGTTGAATCGCCAGCCGAGCGTCCTCACCGAGCGTTTCATGCGGGCGATCCACGCCTGCGGCAGTCCATCGTCTTCGTCTCGATCGAAGAACAGCGGGATCACCTCTTCGTGCAGCACGCGCATGAGTGACTTCGCATCGCGCTCGTCCTGAACCCCCTCATCAATGTGCGAGCGACCGTTGCCGATCGTGAAGCCGTTCTCGCCGTCGAACGCTTCGGCCCACCAGCCGTCGAGGATCGAGCAGTTGAGTCCGCCGTTGAGCACCACCTTCTGGCCGCTGGTTCCCGACGCTTCCAGCGGCCGGCGCGGATTGTTCAGCCACACATCGACGCCCTGCACCAGATGCCGCGCGACGTTGATGTCGTAGTCTTCCAGCAACACGACCTTGCCCTTGAAGCCCGGCTCCTGCGTCAAACGGAAGATGCGCTGCAGGATCGCCTTGCCATTGTCGTCGGCGGGGTGAGACTTCCCGGCGAAGACAAACTGCACGGGCCGCTTCGCGTCGGCCACGATCCGGCCCAGCAGCTCGATGTCGCGCAGCACCAGATCCGCCCGCTTGTAGGGTGCGAACCGGCGAGCGAACCCGATGGTCAGGGCTTCGGGATCGAGGCACGTCTGAATGTCGGCCTTCTCGGATTCCGACAACCCCAACCGCTCGGCCCGGCGCAGCATGCGATTCCGCGCGAACAGGATCATCCGATTCTTGAGTGCCTGGTGCGTCTCCCACAGTTCGCCGGGCGTCACGTTTTCAAAGCCGGCCCAGACGGCCGGTTCGCCCGACCGCACATTCCACTCCAGCGGCAGGACGCGGTCGTACAGCGACTTCATCTGCGGCGCGAGCCAGCTCGACACATGCACGCCGTTGGTGATGTGGCCGATCGGGACTTCCTCTTCGCTGCGCCACGGCCACAGGCTGGTCCACATGCGCCGGCTGACGACACCGTGCAGGTTGGACACGGCGTTCGCGCGGCGGCTGCATTTGAACGCCAGCACCGTCATGCAGAAGGACTCGGTGGCGTTGTTCGGATCGACGCGGCCCAGGCCCACCAAACCTCCGGCACCGATGCCCAACTGATCGGCGATGGGACCGAGGTGCTCGTCGAACAAGCCCCAGTCGAACCGATCGTGCCCCGCCGGGACGGGCGTGTGCGTGGTGAAGCAACAGTGCCAGACCGTCTTCTGCATCGCGGCGTCGAACGGCAGACCATCCTCGACCATGCGCATCCGGATGAACTCCAGCGGCGC
>JAYUFF010000393.1:0-5667 GCA_043738825.1 Schlesneria sp. | reverse complement strand
CCGCCCATACCACTCGATTGAGACGTTCACTTCATGACTCAAGCCTCTCCCAACTCCGAACGCCCGCAGGGCGGTGGAGCGATGTTTTTCCTGTGCGGGTTGCTGATCGGTGTGGCCACCGTCGGCTTCGTGCTGGCGGCCCGATCGGCGCGGCAGGCGACTCCCGTTGAGATCGCGATCCTGGCGGATGTCCCTCCCTCGGTGAAGTCGCTCCATCCGTCGAACGCCCCCGGTTTGCATAACGTCTATCGACTGGGCGATCACCTCTACTCGGGCAGTTCACCCGACGATGAGGTCGCGTTCGCGACGCTGGCTCGGCTGGGCGTGAAGACGGTCATCAGCGTCGATGGAGCAACGCCCGATGTCGAGCTGGCCCATCAATTCGGCCTGCGATACGTCCATCTGCCGATCACTTACGGCAGCGTGCCGCACGAGACGTTGGTCCAATTGGTGAGGGCCTCGCGCGAACTGCCCGGTTCGATCTACCTGCACTGTCATCACGGCAAGCATCGCGGCCCGGCGGCGGCGGTGTCGTTGTGGAGGTGTCTCGACAAGAGCGTTTCGGATGAACAGGCATTTGCCACGTTGAAGAGCCTCGGCACGGCGGATCGCTATCCAGGGTTGTATGCGAGCGTGAAGGAGGTTGTGCGTCCCAAGGCGGCCGAACTCGCGGCGTCTCAGGTCAACCTGTCCGAAGTCTCGCCCGTCCCACCGCTGGCGAAGACAATGGCCGAAATCGACCGCATGTGGGATCGAGTGACCGCCACCGAACGCGACGCGACGGCCGTGTCGATGCAGTTGACGATCGCGTTCGATCTGGCCGAACACTTTCGCGAGTCGGCTCGTCTCGCGGAAGCCACCGACGACATGCGTCCCGGCCTGATTCAAGCCGCCGACGAATTGGACCAGCTTGCCGAAACGATCAAGTTCGGCCTGCGAGACAGCTCGGCACCAAACGCCCCTCGCACCGAAGCCATCGCGCGCGTGAAGGCCCGCTGCAACGAGTGTCATGCGAAGTTCCGAGACTAGTGCTGTGTCACACCTGAGAATTGGGGGTGTTGTCGTAGCCACGTTCGCCAGAATGTGGGCGAGACGCTGGATGGACCCCACGCTCTGGCGAGCGTGGCTACCCCAAGATCAAGCTGTGACAAAGAGCTAGTGCGCCATTAAGTCTTGATTTTGGGGTCGCTGAACTCGCAAGAGTTCAGGGTCTGAGGTCTTGCGACTTCAGCGACCCTCGTTTCTAGCCTTGAAGAGTCAGAGCGCAGCAGCAGCAGCAGCAGCACACGTTTGGTGCTCTTGTTTCTCGCTCCAGATCACCGTGCGCCTTCAAGGGCCGGGAGGAAGCAGTGACGTAACCGTTGCCTCTTCCTGCGCAGCAGCCGGTGCTGGCTCGGTCGAACCAAATTGAATTTCGCTCGCGGGAGATGTCGGGACTTTACTGGCCTGCGGCGGTGAAACGTTCTTCCGAGAGTCGGCCACGAATTCTGGCGACTGCGAACGATACGGCCAGTTCTCGATTACTCCACTTCGCGTCGCGATCGGTTGCTGCAGGGGTGTGATGACTGGTCCCTGAGCGTCCACTCCGGCCCACTCGGATCGCAGTACGGGGACAGAGAGTCCGGTTCGCAATGCGGGGGACGAGGCGGATGCGATGGGCAGGTTGTGGTGTTCACCAGCGAGATTGCTGAACGAGTGGATGTCCCCGGCGGTGGTCTCGCCAATTTTTGAGGCGAGGGAGTTCGTTCGGGGAGTCGTGGTTGAGAAACCCAACGGCGTGGCCGCGAGGCGCGGGTCCATCATTCGATTCGACACACCGATTGAGGCCAACGCGGCATGGCGACCCTCTCGAAGTGTTGGCAACGGGCTGACGGGATCCGATCTGCCAGTCGAGGCACGCGCGGACATTTGGCTCCAGAAAGACTTGGTTTGCGAGACGGGTTGTTGGCCCGGTTTGGCTTGTGTGCTGGTCGGTTCAGCCGGCGCTGGCGGCGGGAGTGGCTCCGGTGGAACGGAATGCCCCGCACCCGGAAGAGGTGGCACGGGAGACAACTCCGGTAGCGGTTCGTGCCGCGCCGGTGTGCCCAGTAACGGTTCGCCGTCAGACGGCTGCAAGTATGGACCGGAAACGGGTGGCTCGACTCCTGAACCGCGATAAACGTGCTTGCAGCCGGAAAGAATTGAGAGCGATCCAATCACAACAACCGTGAAACAGAGTGCTCGCCGAGAATCCAAGGAACAGTTCATCGCAAAGACCTTCCCGCATGCAGAGGATGGCAGCGCGAGCCGGTCGCCACATGGCGAGGTTGATTCACAAGTCGGCTCACAGCGTCCACACGATGCCCGTGTGTTGCTGACCAACTGATCGGTCGAAGCTGCCGATCCAGAACATGGAAACCGGCGGTTGCGAAGCGAACCCGCTCAGTCTCACCGCGATCTGCCGCCGAAGCGGAATCTGCACCGCGTGCGATGCGGGGCGAGTCTCTGCAAGCTAACGGTCCTGCGAACGGTGCGAGTCAGGCCGATGATTCAACCTGTTTCTGACGGGCAAACATGGAAGAGTTTACCGGCGCAACAAGGCCGGGGTTGGCAGACATCCGGCTTGAGCGTGTGACAGGAAAAGATGACCTGGCCACACCAACCCGAAGCGTGAGCGAGAGACTGCGGTCAGATTCCCCCGCTCACACTTCGGGTTGGTATGAGTCGGAAGAAATCCCCAATGAGGCCGTTCTCGACGCTTCGACTCAGGATTCCATGATGTCCGTTTCCTTGGCCTCGGCCAGCGCGTTGACCTGACCCTCGTACTGCTTGGTGAGGTTCTGGATCTCTTCCTTCGTCTGGTCGTGAATGTCCTCGCTGACCGTCTTGTCCTTGAGAGCGACATCGTTGTGTTTGTTGGCATCGCGGCGCACGTTGCGGATGGCGATTCGACCGTCCTCGGCGAGATCCTTCAATCGCGAAACCAGTTGCTTGCGCCGCTCCGTCGAGAGCGGCGGAATGTTGAGTCGAATGACCCGGCCATCCGAATTGGGGGCCAGCCCGACATCGCTGGACTGGATCGCCTTGGAAATGTCGTTCAGCGTTCCCTGATCGAAGGGACGAATCATGATCTGTTGCGGCTCGGGAACGCTGATGGTCGCGATTTGTTTGAGCGGCGTCGGCGAGCCGTAGAAATCGACGCGGATCGAATCGACCAGGCCCGGTGTGGCTCGACCGGTTCGCAATCCCTGCAACTGGTTCTGCACGACATGGACCGCCTTCTCCATGCGTTCTTCGGCGTCCATCAGGATTTCATCGGGGTTCATGAGAGTTCGGCTCCTGAAACAGAATCAGCGAGGCAACATGGCCAACGAACGGACACGATCAGGCGTTTGGTGGGAAGTGATCTACCGACCCACACTACCCCGCAGCGTGAGCGAGGGAATCGCCCCGCAGTCCCTCGCTCACGCTGCGGGTTAGTGTGAGTGAAACAATTTGGCGGCCATTTCACGCACTGGGCCCGACACGCGTGCCGAGCCGTTCGCCCGCGATGGCTCGTTCGATGTTCCCCGGCTTTTGATAATTGAGGACCACGATCGGGATGTTGTGTTCCATGCAATGATGAATCGCCTGGGCATCCATCACCTGCAGGTTTTGTCGCAGGACATCTTGAAATGAGATCTCTGAATAACGAACCGCGTGCGGATTTTTGAGCGGGTCGTCGGAGTAGACTCCATCAACGCGCGTGGCCTTCACCAACAGATCGGCATCGATTTCCCGTGCCCGCAGCGCGGCGGCGGTGTCAGTCGTCACAAACGGGCTGCCGGTCCCGGCGGCCAGAATGACGACTCGCCCCTTTTCGAGGTGGCGAATGCAGCGCCGACGAATGAACGGCTCGGCGACAGGGGGAATCGTGATCGCGCTCTGAATCCGGGTCGGTATCCCATAGTGCTCCATCGCATCCTGCAGGGCCAGCGCATTGATGGCCGTGGCCAGCATCCCCATGTAGTGGGCCGTCGCGGGTGCCACGATCGAGTTCGTCGAGGAGAACTCGCGACCCCGCAGGATGTTGCCTCCCCCGCACACAATCGCCAGTTGCACCCCCGATTCGACGACGCGCTTGATCTGTTCGCAGATCACCTGCACTTCAGAGAGGCTGATCCCAGATTCACCCGGTCGGGCGAAGCTCTCGCCACTCAACTTGAGCAACACCCGCTTGTAGTGTGGTGCGGAACCTTCCGACATTGATCTGCCTCCAATCATCCTGCAGTTCGCGAACCGATCGCTCTGGACCCTCGGTCCCATCAACGCAAAACGGGGGGCAACTTGCCCCCCACGCTGATTTCAATTCGCCCGACGTTCGAGCCAATCTGCGGCGCGAGTGGCTTCAGTTTCCCAAGACCCAGCGCGTGAAGCCCGCCGCCTTCAATCCGTTTTCCGCCAGCGCCTGACTGACCGTCTTCGAGTCGTCCTTGGCGAACAACTGGAACGCCAACACACCGTTCTCGGCATAGAACGTCTTCAGGCGGCCATCGACCATTTTCTCAATGATGTTCGCCGGCTTGCCCGTGGCCGCCGCTTCCTCCGACAGCCTCGCCCGTTCGGCAGCGACTTGATCGGCGGGCAATTCTTCGGGATGAGTCACCACCGGCTTCAGAGCGGCCACGTGCATGGCGACATCTTTCAGGACTGTGAGACTTTTCTT
Organism: Schlesneria sp.; assembly: GCA_043738825.1. GTDB lineage: Bacteria > Planctomycetota > Planctomycetia > Planctomycetales > Planctomycetaceae > Schlesneria. The sequence continues at coordinate 983 of JAYUFF010000393.1, read as the reverse complement.
CTCGCCGGTCGCACGGAAGAGGACTCCCGTCTTTCCATCGTGATGCGCGTAGCCGCCAACCGGACCTTCGACACGAATGACGCGGGCCAGAACCATTTTCTCGCGTATCTTGCCGACGACCTCTTCCAGCAATCCGGCCAGCGTCAGACCCGCGCGGTCTGGTGCCGGCTGGGCCAACAGTTCATCGGGAGTCGTCGCACCGGGACCGTTCAGCAATTGTTTGACACACTGATCGGCGAGGAATACGAAATCATCGGCCTTTGTGACAGGAGCCGACTCGCACTGCAACTCGACCATCGCACCGCGGCTGGCGTCTTCAGCGACCAAGACGCGGACCAGCCCTTCCGAAGTGGAGTTCTCCAGCCGCTTCAGCATGACCTTCTTGTTGCGTTCCTTGAGAATCTCAATCGCTCGATCCTGATTGCCGTCCGCTTCCACGAGAGCCTTCTTGACATCCATCATGGGAAGGTCGGTCAGATCCCGCAGTTGCTTGACAGCCTGCGCAGTGATCTCTGCCATCACGAACACTCCTTCGACAAACCAAACGAAAATGGGGAACGCGGAAAGCTGCGACCGGGTCGTGACGACACGATCGCAACCGTCCGGCGAAAGATTCAATCACACATCGTTGCCGATTAAGATTGGATCGACGGCACAGCCTTGTACTGCAATTCTTCGGCAGGCACGGCGGCGTCCTTCGGAATGGTCGCGCGGCCTTCCACGATGGCCGCCGTCAGATGCTTGAGCACCAACTGGATCGACCGAATGCTGTCGTCGTTGCCGGGAATCGGCAGGTCGATCTGGTCGGGATCGCAATCGGTATCCAGCAGGCCGATCACCTTGATGCCAACCAAGTGAGCTTCGTGAACGGCGTTCCGCTCCTTCTTTGGATCGACGATGATGATCGCTTCGGGCAGCCGATTCATACCTCGCAGCCCGTTCAGGTTCCGCAGCATCTTCTTGTGCTCGCGGAGCAACGTCGA
>JAYUFF010000392.1:0-5667 GCA_043738825.1 Schlesneria sp. | reverse complement strand
TCGGATACGTCTTCGGCTGGGAGTTGCCCGACGACTGGAAGCTCGACTCGGCGCTGCGGTTTGGTGCCGACAGCGAGGGACACGACCGCTTTGAAGAGTGGTCGCCATCGGTCGTGCTGCGCAAGTCGCTGGGCGAACGCTGGAACGTCCACGCCGAGTACTTCGGGAACTTCTCACACAACAAAGAGCACGAGTTCGTGCATCACTCCTTCAGTCCCGGCGTGCATTATCTCATCACGCCCAATGTCGAAATCGGTGTGCGAGTCGGCTGGGGTCTGAACGACCAAACGGCCCCGTTTTTCTCCAATGCGGGTCTCGGCTGGCGGTTCTAATCTCGTGGCTGATGCAGCTAGCGCTTTGTCACACCTTGATCTGGATGGCCACGCTCGCCAGAGCGTGGGGTCAACCCAGGGTCTCGCCCACGTTCTGGCGAACGTGGCTACGACAACAACCCCAATTCTTAGGTGTGACGCAGCACTAGCGCCAGTGTGGATGCTGGGAGCATTCGCACCGAGATGTCACAGCCAAGCCCTCGCGTGGCAGACTAGTGCTCTGTCACACGCAAGTTTTCGGGTTGTCGAAATCAGCCGCAGGGCGCTAGCACCGAATGGCACTAGCGCAAGGAAATCGCTTCGGAAGCCAGCCTGATGAATGGTACTTCGCGAGCTGTCTAGCTCTCCGGTATCCTGTCAATCAGGATGCGGACACTCCTCGAATCGAGCGTGCATTGTGGGCGAGTTCTTCAGAGGTTGGCGACGGAAGGCCGGGCTGGGCACGCTCGCGATGGCGTGCGTGTTGGCACTGGGCTGGATGCGGAGTTACACCGTCGCCGGAGACGCCGCTTGGTTCGGCATTGGCAGCCAGCAGCAATTGATGATGTCACGTGCAGGTCGCGTCACATGCGAGTCATACCCTGTCTCAGGTGAAGCGGTCTGGATGGTGATAAGCTACAACAAGTCAGGCCCATTACTTAGTGAGATGCAGTTGGATTTTGAGGAGCGCAACTTGCCAGGGTGGGTCATCCCCTACTGGTCGCTGGCCCTTCCGCTGACTCTGCTCTCGGCGTGGCTGATCTTGGGGAAGAGGCCGACATCGCGTGCCACGACGAACCGCTGAACCTGAATTCCTTGCGCTAGTGCCATTGGGCGCTAGCCCGGTTTGTGCGGCGTAAGCCGGGGCTAGCGCCCTGCGGCTGATTTACCGAACCCGAAGATCAAGCTGTGACAAAGCACTGGCAAACTGTTGAAAATCGGACGTGAGCCAGGTTTGTAACAAACCCTGAAATGTCTGCCGGAGCAACTTCGATGATCCCGAACCGAATGCCGACTTGTATTGTGCTGCTGATCGTGTTGAGCGGATTTCGGGACGTATCGTTCACGTCCACCGTGCAGGCTCGTGATCTGCATGTTGATCCGGTGGCGGGAGATGATGCTCACGATGGCGTCGCGAAACCAGTGAAGAGTATTTCGCGGGCGATTCGGTTCGCGGAAGCGGGGGACACGATTCATTTGCGGCCGGTCGTCTATCGGGACTATGCCGGGTTTTATGACAAGCATGGTGAGCCGGGGCGGCCGATCACGCTGGAGGGGCATGGAGCGACGCTCGAAGGAGCCGAGCCGCTCGATCCGGCGGCGTGGAAGGAGATCGAGCCGGGGTTGTTTCGACACGACGACTTGATGCGGCTCGATGATGCCGTAATCGACCGGTGGTTCTTTCTGTGGGATGGAAAGATGAACCGCATGGGCCGCTCGTCGAAAGGGCCGAGCCTGCCACTCAAGCCACCCGAGGAACTCAAGCCGGGCGAATGGACCTTCGTCAACGATCCGACGCGCAAGCTCGAAGGCTCGGCGCAGATTTTTGGAGCGTTCTACCTCAGGCTGCCACCGGGTCAGAAGCTGGTGGAGGCGAAGATCCTGGCCCCCGTGAGGTCGGCGGGAGTGCAGTTCGGCGGCAAGAACTCGCACCTCACGATCCGCAATCTGACCGCGACGCATCCGTACAACGACGGCTTCAACATTCACGGCTCGTGCCGCGACGTGGTGTTTGAAAACATCAAGGCCATCGACTGTGGAGACGATGGCATCAGTGCTCACGACGACTGCCGGTACGCCGTCGATGGCTTCGTCTCGATCGGGAACTCGACCGGCATCTGCGACACCGGCGACAGCGTCACGTCGTACAACCGCGTCTTCATCCGCGACTGCCTGGGGTTTGACCTCTACTTTCTCGACACCGGCCGGTACTCGCTGAGCAACTCGGTCGTGCGGTCGTCCGCCGCGCGGACGTTCATGATTACCGGCCGCGACAAGGCCGAGTCACCCTGCACGCTGACGATGGACAACGTCTACATCCGCCGGGAGCGCGGCGAGAGCGAAGCCCGAGTCTCCGCCAACTCGCGACTGACCGCGCGGCGCGTGAGCCTGCTCAATCTGAAGTTCCAGGCAACCGGCGGTGAGATCGAACTCGATCACTGCTTCATCGGTGGAACGGTTCCACCGGCCGATCACGCGACCGACAAGCCCGCCAACGCACCGGGATCAAAAATCGACTTTCTCTTGTGGAAAGACGTGACCTGGCGAGGACAAGGCAACCTGTACGACATCGGCTCGCTCCGCTTCGACAAGACGACGTTCACGCCCGCCACGTTCGCTGACTTCCAACGGACGACCAAGTCGGAGGCCGACTCCGCGTGGCGAGTGGTCTCGGCGGAACACCCCGTTCCGGACGATGTCGGTGCCGATCTGAAACGGCTCAAGGAGCAGGGGCTGGAGGTTGGCAGGTTACCGTAGCCCGGACCTCTTGGTTCGGACCAGTCGTCAACGGGACCACGGGTTCGTTTCACCGTTCCATCCGGCGAGTCTCTTACCGTCTCTGCCAGAGGCCGCGCCAGATGGGGCCGCCGGCGAGTCGGCCTCGGCGGTGGAAGTTGGTGAGGTAGTCGAGGTCGTGGGCTCCCGCCGGTTCGGGAGGCGGTGTCTGCGGAGTGAACTCGGGGTGGTGGTTCATCAGAGCGCTGATGACTTCAAAATAGTCGCCCACGTCGGTCCACGAATGAACGTGGCCGCCGTGTCTGACCACGCGAGCCAGCAGGTCGGCGAACTCGTCGGTGAACAGACGCCGCTTGTGGTGCTTGCGCTTCCACCACGGATCGGGAAAGTAAACGTGGGCCGCCGCCACCGAATGCGGCTCGACCCGCTTGAGCAGAAATTCGTGCGCGTCGCCGCCGAGGACTCGCCCATTGGGAAGTGCCCGCTTGGCGAGTCGCGTCGCGCCCCGACGGCCCTCCGAGTAATTGAGCTCCACGCCGACCCAGTTCGCGTTGGGATGAGCCATCGCCGAATCGCACAGAAACTTGCCTCGTCCGCACCCGATGTCGAGTTCCACCGGATGGTCGTTCCCGAACATGGCCTCCCAATCGAAGACACCTTCGGTTTCAACAAGGGGCGTGAAATAGGGACGAAGGTCGATGGTGGGCTGGGGCATGAGCGGTTCGTTGGGGGAGGGACACGTGGACAAAGGGAGCGGGGGATGGGGAGCAAGAGATCAGCGGTGAATGGCATCGCAGGAGTTGAGACTTCTGTCCCCTTGTCTCCCCCTCCCCTTGTCCCCGTGTCCCCTTGTCCAGCAATCACTCCGCAGCCGGCCGCTCAGTGTGAATCGGCACGCCGATCATCTGGCCGCTGTAGACCATTTTATCTTTGACGAAGCCTTGGAAGTTGAATTCGGCGCGCTGGTTGGCTCGCAGTCGATGCAGCTTGGCCATGATGATCAGTCGATCTCCGACGAAGACCGGGCCGCGAAAGCGAACCTCGTTCATGCCGCCAAACCCGAGGAAGTCGCCACCGAGCAGTTTGAACTTGCGGGCGTAGAAGCCGGCCAATTGAGCGGCACACTCACACAAGACGACTCCCGGCATCAGTGGGAAGTTGGGCATGTGGCCGCGCACCCAGAATTCGTTCGGCGTGATGTCTTTGTAGCCGATGATGCCGTGTTCCACATGATCGACGGACAGGATGCCCGAGAGTTGTTCCATCTCGAACCGCTGCGGATTGATCTCGCGGATCTCTTCGAGCGTGAAGACCGGCTGGTTCTCGTCGAACGAACCAAATTCGTAGAGCGTCTGCGGGGGCATGAGGAACTCCTGAGCAACCGAACCCTGATCGGACGCGAAGAATGAATGAAGCCCGTCGAAAGTTCAAGCCGCGCCCGTGCGGTGGAAGGTTTTCGCGTGCCGTCGTGAATTGGTGGTCGTCTGTTCATGTCCCCGCTCCCGCCCGACTTTGGGGGGAGAGGGTGAGGGTGAGGGGGGCTTTGCTTCAGGCCGGAACTCGCAGGAACCCCTGCGGCTCATGGTTGTGATCGATCAGTCATGCCCGCTTCCAGGGTCTCTCGACCGTTCGGCCCCCTCACCCGGATGATTCATGGTCGCATTGAAGCCTGAGGCGCAAGCGAAGGATCTGCTGCGACATCCCTTCGCTTGCGCGTCAGGCTTCAATGCCGCACTTGGTCATGGAAACTCCCCGAGGCGTGAATAATCCGGTCCCCTCTCCCCCGAAGACGGGGGAGAGGGGACCGGAATGTGACCACCAATTACCGGAATGTGACCACCAATTCACGACGGCACCCAAGGTTTTCGGAGCGGGGGACATCATGAGACTGCGATGTGTCACTCCGCGCGGGCCTACACGCCGACGAGGTCACGCACCTGCGCCAGGTCGGTCAGCAACCGGTCCGGCTTCATGGCGGGGTCTTTCATGTCTTCGGGAGCGGCTTGCAGGGAGAGCTTCTCGGCGGCATAGAGGGCCGTCCTCATGCCAATCGCTTTGGCGACGGCCAGATCGTCGCGGACGCGCGTGCTGACGTAGAGCACCTGTCCGGGTTCCAGCCCCAGCTTGTTGAAGCGGTCCATCGCGCGCAGGAACAGTGTGCGCGAGGGCTTTCTCATCCCTTCGAGGTACGAGAACGTGTGCAATGAAGCATTGAACAGACTGTCGGGCGAGGGGACTTTTCCCTGCTCCCTCAAGGCGAGGACAAGCTGCGCGATCGTGAAGGGCTGCGCGTCGGCGAACAACGCCTGACGGAAGCCACTCGACGACAACGCCAGCAGCGTGGCCAGGGCATTGGGTGCGGCCTCGACCCCTTGCAGTGAACTGTGAAAGAAGTACGCGACCTTCTCGGACAGTTCGTCCAGATCGCCGTAGAGCGCGGTGTCGTACTGATAGTCCTTCTTGTCGAGCATCCCCAGCAGCTTGAGCCACAGTTTGGCCGAGTTCACTTCAACCGGTTCTCCCTTGCGTCCGGACGAAGCCATCTGGAGCTCGTCCAGCACGTGCTGGTACTTCTGCTGCATGTACTCCCACGGCTTGCCGGGTTTGCGAGTCATGCTGTTCCACATGTTGAATTCGTGGATCGTCTTGTCGAGCGCGACTTCCATGCGGATCGCCTGCGGATGCTGAAAGAGCAGCTCCCCATCGGCGATCCGCAGCAGCGTGCCATACACGTTCCACGTGACGGCCTTGATGCCTGTCAGCGGTTTGAGGTAGGGCGTCGCTTTGGCCGGTTCGGGCTGGGGCGCGGCGGGCCAGCGCAGTTTTCGTTCAGCCAACCAGTCGGCGTATTCGAGCAGAGTCTTGGCCATGAGAGGATTCAATCGCGAAAGCGAGAAGG
>JAYUFF010000391.1:0-15103 GCA_043738825.1 Schlesneria sp. | reverse complement strand
AGCCACGCTCGCCAGAGCGTGGGGTATGTTCATCAAATTGCCCACGTTCTGGCGAACGTGGCTACGACAACAACCCCAATTCTTAGGTGTGACAAAGCACTAGAGGCAGTTTCAAACCCCGAGTCCGACGTAGCCACGTTCGCCAGAACGTGGTGTTTTCGCGGGTTTTCCCACGTTCGGACGAACGTGGCTACGGTTTTGAAACCGCTTCGATGGCTGGGTGGCCCGGCTGGCTTCAAGTCGGGGGCCGCAGGCCCAAGAAACATTGGGTTGACGTTCAAGCGGGGTGCCCCGCTGCGTTCTTAATCGCTGTTTGCTCTGAGGTTTCTTGTGCTTCGCACCCAGCTTGAAGCAAGCTGGGCCACCCGCCGTTGATTTGGAGATAAGAGCGGAAGCTTTGATTCAAAGAGTCCTGACCCCTTTGGTCTGTCCCGCCGGCCGACATACTCGGCAAATGAATAGGACTCGATGCAACGATTGTGGGAAGCGTACGCTGACACGACTGGAGAGAAGCGACGAAAAGAACAAGCTTACAGAATGATCGACTGGAAATTTTTGCCCAATCGGACATTGGTCCTCGCATTCAAGAATGTGCCCGTCTACTCCCTCTCACCTGCGTCTTTTACGGAATTCCGCGAGCGGAGTTGGGGAGGCTCGCCCACCAAAGCCCAGGTCTCAAGCAGACCGGACCAAGATGTCGTCGATAACGATTCGTGCAACGGCACATTGCAGAACCAATCGCACTGGCGGCCCAAAGCCGCCGCCAGTGGTGCTCGCATAATTTCGTCTATGCAAACAGTTCATGGACAGGCTCGCCGTTGCTGACACGGAAGCTGAAGCCGTCCGGGCCGAACCGGGTGTCGGGGGGAACTCCCAAGGCGTGAAACAGAGTGGCCCCGAACATCTCGGGTGAGACGGGATGATCTTTCACGTAGGCTCCCTGTTTGTCGGACGCTCCGTAAACCGCACCACCACGGATTCCGGCTCCGGCCAGAAGGGCTGAGTAGCAGGCGGGCCAGTGGTCGCGTCCGTTGTAGGAAATTCGCGGACTGCGACCGAACTCACCCACCATGACCACCAGCGTCTCTTCCAACAGACCGCGTTGACGCAAGTCTTCCAGCAAGGCCGAGACCGCTTCATCGACGCGCGGCAGCGCCCAACTCAGCCCGTAGGCTCCCGTGCCGAAACTGCTGCCCAAGCCCGCGCCTTCACCGTGCATGTCCCACGTTTGCACGTTGCGAAACTTTTCGCCGGGCGGCGTTCCCGCCCAGGCCGTGACGCTCACCAGACGCACGCCCGCTTCAATCAGCCGCCGGGCCATCAACAAATTCTGGCCCAACGGATGACGACCGTAGTGATCGCGAACGGTGGCGGGCTCCTGCTCCAAATCGAACGCCTGTCGCGCGGCGGGACCGGTGATGAGATCGAACGCCTTGCTCTGAAACTCGCCGAACGAACTGGTGATCGGGCGACGAGACAATTCCCGGCCCGACTCGATCCCGTTCAACAACTCCTGTCGAGTCACCAGTCGCTGGCCGGAAACTTCCGCCGGCGGATCAAACGACTTCATCCGAAACCCGGCAGCCGCCGGGTTGTCTTCGTCCGTCCCGACTCGCAACGGCCCGAAGGCCGAACCCAAGAATCCGCCGGACAGGTAGCGCGGTTGAACATCCCCGGCCAGGTTCTGCAACCAGACGTAACTCGGCACGTTGACCGTGGCCGGTCTCAGTTTGCTGAGCACGGACCCAAAATACGGCGTCGCTTCCGTCGGCTGTGAATGCCCCGTCATGCAGACGTGCATCCCTCCGTCATGACCGGGATTTCCATGCGTCATCGAGCGGATGAGGGTGAACTGGTCGGCGATGCGAGACAACCGCGGCAACAACTCGCACATCTGCATACCGGGGACCGAGGAATCAATCGGCTGGTAAGGCCCGCGGATCTCGGCCGGAGCCTCCGGCTTCAGATCCAGGCTGTCGATGTGGCTGGCTCCGCCGTATTGGACCACGAAGATGCACGATCGCGGCCGAGACTTTTTTGGCGTCATCTCGGCCTGCAGAAGTTGGGGCAGAGTGATTCCCAACATCCCCAATCCGCCGAGCTGCAACAGATCGCGCCGACTCAACTCCACGCGGGGCGGGTTCATCAACGTCTCCCTCTCAGACAAACTTCACCGTGGTGATGCCAGAGAACTCAAGTGCCAGATCTCCGGCTCGCAGGTCGCTCCGCGATCATAATCCAGCTTCGAGATGACTACTTAGCAGAACCTGGACCACCTTGCGAGAGGTGCGTTGTTACTTTGGTAGTCCGCGACTAGAGTGCCGAAAATCCGTGACCCGGATCTCCAACGTATTCATCACAAATCGAGGAATCGATGTCAGACTCACCAAGCGACATTGCGAGGTCGCGAGAGTATGAGATGAAAACCTACGTCAGTTCCATGCGTGCAATTTATGAAAATGCCGTGCTTCAAAACGGCGAGGTCTTCGACATCGCGTCGGCGGAAACCAAAGCGTTCACTGAAATCACCGCGTCAGCGATCATTTCCGATTCACGCATCATCAAAATTCTGCGGTACTGCCTGGCGCCATCGATCAGCCAAATGAAGTTCGGCCAGTTGTTTGGGCTGGCAACGATTGAATCTTTTGAGCGTGACAAGATCGTTGTTCGCTCGAAGCTCGATGAACTGGAACGGCTCGCCCCTCGGATCGCGGAGTTCGTCAACCAGCATCTCGACAGAAGCCGATTTGTCTGGCTCGTGGACACATTGACCGCCGAATGTCGCACGCTCGCAAACAGCTACGCCAAGAAGTGGACCTGTTCGTTGATCGCGGACCAGAACGCTCAAACGGAGTACCGCAATTGGCGAAAGACGCAGCAGGAGGCGGCCATCGAACAGCAGTTGATTTCGCTCGGCTACGTCAAATCGACGTTTCGAGGACAGGTTGAGCAACGCACGGACATCAATCTTGGTGAGTACTCCAAAGAGCGGAAGGTTCGCGGTGGCACCAGTCAGAAAGCCGATGTCATCGTGCGACGAAAGCGAGATGGTCAACTCGTACTCATTGAGGCCAAAGCCGTCGGTGTCCAGTTGGACGCTTTCAAACGAGTCAAAGAGTGCTGCGACAAGGCACGCGATTGGAAGAGCAACGAGCAATTGGGCGAAGTCGTGGTTGTCGCTGTCATCGCCGGATTCTTTGCGGAACAAAATCTCAATGCTCTGAGGACTGCGGGTGCGGCGATTGTTTGGGAGCATCGGCTGACCGACTTGGCGGAGTTGCTGTGATGAGTGCTTCCACAATCAACGGCTCACGGTGCATCAGCCTCTTTTCCGGCGCTGGCGGTTTGGACATTGGCTTCGAGCGAGCGGGCTTCTCGACGGTTTCGCTCTGCGAACTCGAACCGCAATTTGCGGAGACCCTGCGACAGAACCAAGGCTGGCAGCACTCTGACGGTCACCGCTACTTTGCCGATGCGACCATTCTTCAGAACGACATCCGCGAGGTGGATGCAGAGCAACTCACTCACGGGGAAACCATTGATTGCGTGCTGGGCGGGCCGCCCTGTCAGGCATTCTCCAGTTCGGGCAAACAAAAGAGTGTGCTCGATCCGCGCGGCACACTCGTTTCGCAGTTCGTGCGGATCGTCGATGAGGTCCGGCCCAAATCATTTCTCTTTGAAAACGTGCGGGGGATTGTCACCGCACGCGACCAAAATGGTTGCCCCGGTGGTGTCATCCGGAAGATCATCTCGGACTTTGAAGAGTTGGGTTACAGTTGCCGTGCGGGTCTGCTGAACTCCGCCGACTATGGCGCGTTTCAACGGCGAGTCCGGTGCTTCATCATCGGGGTGAAGCATGGAGTCGCGCCGGAATTCCCTGAGACAACTCATGTGGCACCTACCGCCAAGGGACGAGGACTGTTTGAATCGCCCTGGCGCACGCTGAGTGAGTTCCTCGCCGAGTCGGCTGACACGGACGAGGCGAACTACGTGTTCCCCACAGCGGCCTTGGGACCACAGTTGGCCGAACTCCCCAATGGAACCGGCCTCAAGAGTCGAGGCGTCGCGGAACCAACACGACCCGGCGGGCATTGGGGCTATCGACAGGGAACCTTCATTGCCGACTTGGAACTCCCCGCGCGAACTGTTACCGGTTCGGGCAGTCAGGATTGGGTCCGATGGAACGGGACGTTGCGTCGATTGACTCTCCTTGAAGTCCAACGGTTGCAGGGCTTTCCCGACGACTGGTCGTTTGCCGGTACAAAGGCCGACGTTTTCAAGCAGGTTGGAAACGCGGTTCCGTCTCTCTTTGGTGAACTGCTCGCACGAACAATTCAGTCTCATTTGAGTGACAACCTGCGGACTCCACCCGTGAAGCTGGGTTTCCCCGCAGAGTTCGAGAAGTACATCAACTACACCATCTCGGACCACAAACGAAACGAGAGCGCGCGAAAGGTTCATTTGCCTTTCGCAAGACAAGAGGTTCGATCCAAGGATCGCGATTAGCGACTGGGTGGCTGGAGCGCGTTTTCGCGAAAGCCCGTGGCGTCCCTCGGTCCATTCTCGGCCCTTTGGCGATGCTCATCATCCGGCTCCCTTCTTGAAGACCAAGTGGCGATCAGGCGATACTCCTCGTTGTCTCGATGCTGGTCGGACAAGAGATGACTCCCATGAAAGGACGGCGGCGATGAAACGACAACTGCGATGGGTGCTCGGCGCGGCGTGTGTGGCGGCGGGATTGGGCTGGGCGATTCCGGAGGCCGTGCGTTCTCAAGAGCCGACGAAACCGAGTGAACCGGCAATCGTCAAACCGGCCACGGTGAAGATCGAGCAGGGGAAGCTGGTGGTCGAGACATCGCTCAAGGGAGTGCTCGAAGCGGAGCAGTCGGCCGAACTGGCGATCGAGCCCAAGTCGTGGACGGGACCGTTCGCGGTGAAGTCGGCCGTCGCGCATGGGACGCGCGTGAAGAAGGGCGACGTGCTGCTGGAACTCGACACCACGACGATCGACAAGACCCTGCGCGACCTGAAACTGGATCGGGAACTGGCCGACGTCGCCCTGCGCGTGGCGAAGGAGGAACTGCCGGTCCTCGAACAATTCCTGCCGCTCAATCTGGCGACCGCCGAGCGGGACAAACGGATCGCCGAAGAAGACCTCAAGCGGTACGAGACGATCGACCGTGCCCAGACCATGAAGAGTGCCGAGTTCTCGCTCAAGAATGTCGGTCACTATCTGGAGTACGCGCGCGAAGAGTTGAAGCAGTTGGAAAAGATGTACCGCGACAAGGATCTCACCGAAGAGACCGAGGAGATCATTCTCAAGCGGCAGCGGAACCAGATCGAATCGCTCGAACACAACCTGGAATCGACGAAGATTCAGACCGACCGTTCGCTGAACATCGACATCCCGCGCCGCGATCAGTCGGTGAAGGACACGCTGGTCAAGCAGACGCTGGCCTGGCAGAAGGCCCAGTCCGTTCTGCCGCTCGAACTGAACCAGAAGCGGCTCACGTTGCAAAAGCAGCAGGCCGATCGCGAGAAGTCCGAGGAGCGGTTCACTCAACTCGAAGCCGACCGCAAGGCGATGGTTGTCGTCGCACCAATCGACGGGATTCTCTATCACGGTCAATGCGATCGAGGCCACTGGAACACAGCGACCGTGTCGGGCCGACTGCGCCGCAACGGGAACGTGCTGGCCAACGAAGTCTTCATGACCGTCGTGGCCGCTCGCCCGCTGGTCGCCCGCGCCGATGTCGAGGAGAAGGATCTGCACGCGATCAAGGCGGACGTGGCCGGTGAACTGATCCCCGTCGGATTCCCGGACCTCAAGCTAGCCGCGCGCGTGAAGAGCGTGTCGCTGGTCCCGCGCGCGGCCGGTACGTTTGAGTCACGCCTCACCGTCGATGTGCCTGCTGATGTGGAGACCCTGATGCCCGGCATGACCGGCACGGTGAAGCTGACCACGTATCGCAACGACAAAGCCACGCTCGTCGCTTCGACGGCGGTCTTCCGCGACGAGGGAAGCAATTCGTCTTACGTCTACCTCGTCAGCGAAGGGAAAGCGGTCAAGACCGAGATCGCTATCGGCAAAGCCTCGGGTGGTAAGACCGAAGTGCTGAAGGGCCTCAAGGTGGGCGACGAACTGCTCGCCAACAAGCCGTGATGAACTTCGTGAGATGTGTGTCGAGTGTCTTGTCCCCTCGCCCCCGTCTTCGGGGGAGAGGGCTAGGGTGAAGGAGCTTCTTCCGCGACGAACGATTGATAAGTGATAAATGAAAAGCGAGAAGTGCAAATTGAAAGCCTCTGATCCGCCACTTTGCAGTTCTCATTTTTCACTGGCCACTTTTCACTGCTGTCGTCCTGAACGAGAAGAACCCCTCACCCTAACCCTCTCCCCTCCAAGGCGAGGGGCGAGGGGACAAGCACAGCGAAAGCAAACGACTGCACGAATTCCTGCGTGAGGGAGGTTGATCCATGCGGTTCCACACAGTTTGGTTGGCAACACTACTGGCATGCGGTGGGTTCGGATTTCATGGCGAGGTGATTGCGGCGGAAGATGCTCTGTCGAAGGATCAACCTGCGGACGCGGCGGCCCCCGCGAAAGAGGCGGCAGCGGAATCGAAACCCAACCTGCATCCGGGGCCGCCTCGCGACGTAACGGCAGACGAACTCAACGCCGCCATTCAGCGGGGCATCGACTATCTCGTGAAGGATCAGAACCGCGACGGCTCGTGGGGATCGGCCGAGCGGACGAAGGACTTGAACATCATCGCCGGCATCGGTTCGCATCATGCCTTTCGGACGGCCACCACGGCGCTATGCGTGGCGGCACTGATCGAGGCCGACGATGGAACCACGGAAGCCCGCTTGGCCATCGAGCGGGGTGAGGCCTTTCTGTTCGAGCAGCTTCCGCTGGTCCGCCGCGACGATCCGATGCTGATCTACAACGTGTGGACTCACGCCTACGGCATTCAAACGCTGGCAAGGATGCACGCGCGGCTGCCCGATGACGCCGCCCGCCGCGAGAAGATCGTGGCTCTGATCCGTGGCCAGTACGAACGGTTGCAGAAGTACGAGTCGGCGGAAGGAGGCTGGGGCTACTACGACTTCGAGGTGGGGACGCAGCGCCCCGCATCGTCCTCAACCAGCTTCGTCAACGCGGCCGTGCTGGTTGCGTTCGACGAGGCCCGTCGGATCGGAGTCGATCCCCCGAAGAGGCTGGCCGATCGCGGAGTGCTGATGCTCAAGGCGCAGCAGAAACCAGACTTCACCTACCTCTATGGAACCTATCTGCGCAACAAACCGATGCACCCCGTCAACCTACCGGGTGGCAGCCTCGGACGTTCGCAGGCCTGCAACCTGGCGCTGCGATTGTGGGGAGACAAGTCGATCACCGACGACGTGATGAAGGAGTGGCTCGATCGGCTCATCACGCGCAACGGGTGGCTCGACATGGGTCGCAAGCGACCGGTCCCGCACGAATCGCACTTCGCTGTCGCGGGCTATTTCTATTACTTCGGCCACTACTACGCGGCCCGCACAATCCCGGTTCTGCCCGACGCTGACCGCAACTTCTACCGAAACCATCTCGCCCTGATCCTGATGAAGTTACAGGAGAAAGACGGCTCGTGGTGGGACTACCCGCTCTACAACTATCACCAGCAGTACGGCACCGCATTCGCGCTGATGTCGCTCCACCAGTGTCAGAAGTAGCTTGCATTGGAAGGCTCCGTCGCTCAGAGTGCCGCCTCATTTCTGGCACTCCAAAAAACTCGAATCGGAGACACCGCTCATGAGTCCTCGCCTTGTTTGTTCTGTGTGGTTCAGCCTGCTGTTTGTCGGAGTCGGCTCCGTGTACGCGGAGACTCCCGCCACGCTGATGAAGTGGGTACCGGCCGATGCGAACGCGGTGGCCATCGTGGACGTGGAGGCTCTGTTTCGCACGCCGCTCGCGATGCGCGAGAACCTGCGGCAGAAGATGGCCGACGCCTTCGTGAACCACGAACTGTCGGTTCCTCCCGAATCCAAGCGAGTTGTCTTCGCGTCGCAACTCGGCTTGAGCAGCCAGTTGCAACCCGAGTGGGAAGCGGGCGTGATCGAACTGGCCCGGACTCCGTCGTTCGCCGTGATCGCTCGCCGGGAAGGAGGCCAACTCGACACCCTAGCCGGTCAATCTGCGGTGCGACTCGCGCATGGTACGACCGGAGTGGAACTGGCTCCCGGCGTCGTCTTGGCTACATCGCAGCCGAATCGTCAGGTGATCTCGCGCTGGGTGGCCGCAGCAAAGAAGGCCGGCACGCAACAAGCCTCGCCGTATCTCACGCAGGCCGCCGGACAGATCAGTGCGACGAGTCCGCTGGTCCTCGCGCTGGACCTCTCCGAATGCGTGACGGCTCCCGCCGCGCGAACCTTCCTCGCCACGCAGGAGTCGCTCAAGAACAAGATCGCCGAGCAGGCGGACCTCGCCGAATTGTTCGCGAGTGTGAAGGGAGCCACGCTCGCCGTGAGTTTCGGCGACCATCGCGCGGGCACGTTGCGAGTCGATTTCGGCAAACCGGCTGCCGATCTGAAGCCCTACGCCAAAGATCTGCTGGGAGCGGTCATGGACGAAGTCGGTGCCAGCCTGGACGATTTCGACAACTGGTCCATTACAGTGGCCGGCACGTCCGTCACATGGACGGGAGAGATCTCCACTGTCGGACTGCGGAAGATCATCAGTCTGATCGCGCCGGGTTCCGGTCACCGCGATCTGGGGACTGAGGAACCGAGTCCCTCCGCAGCCACCTCGCCCGAAGCAACCAAAGCCGCCACGTCGCAGAAATTCTTCCGCTCGGTCAAGGGGCTGATCGACGAACTGCATCAGACACTGAACAAGACTCGCGACAACCACGCCGTCTGGTTCGAGCGATACGCCCGCAAGATCGACGACCTGCCCATCAAGGATGTCGATAAAGACCTGCTCACGTTTGGCGGCAACGTCAGCAATTCTTTCCGCTATCAGGCGCAGGCAAAGCGGATGGCGGGAGTCCGGACTGGCGTGCGCGAAGCCCAGCCGAACTATCAGACCTCCTACGGCTACAACTCGGTCGGACCGTATGGAACCTACGGCACGTACTCGTGGTCAACGACGGTGCGCGCCGAACCGGAACGCGGCCAGATTCGGGCCGAAGAAAATGCCACGGCCACCCAGGTCCGCATCTCGGAATGGAAGCAGATTGAGGACGGCATGGTCCAAGTCCGTCGCGTTCTGACCGAGCGCTACAACGTTGAATTCTGATCGCAGAAGCTTCAAGTTCGCGCAATCGTGGCCGACGCAGCTTGCGTCGGCGCGTCTGTCTGAGTTTGAGCACGGACGCTGGCAGCGTCCGCCACGCATTTGAAACGACAACAACTCTCCCGAATCCCGTGAAGACGACAGACGAAGACCGCAACGAGACACCACGATGAAGCAGCTTGCCAACCAGGTCGCGGTAATCACGGGAGCCAATCAAGGAATTGGTAAAGCGATCGCGAAGGCGTTTGCGGAGGAGGGAGCTTCACTGGCGCTGTGCGCTCGAAATGGCGAGAAGCTTGCGCGGGTGGCCGATGAGTTGCGAGCGGCCGGGGCCGACGTGCTCGCTCAGCCGTGCGATGTCTCGCGAGAAGAGGATGTTGAAAAACTGTTCGCGGCCGTGCGGGAGCGATTTGAGCGAGTGGACATTCTCGTCAACAATGCGGGGGCGTTCGACGGCGGGCCACTCGACGAGGTGTCGCTCGCGGCGTGGGACAACGTGATCGGCTCGTGCCTGACGGGGACGTTCCTGTGCAGCCGCGCGGCGTTTCGGTTGATGAAGCCGCGTCGTTCGGGACGCATCCTGAACATCGGCTCGATCAGCGCCCAGCGGCCTCGCGAGGGAAGTGCTCCCTACGTGGCAGCCAAGTTTGGCGTGTGGGGCCTGACGCAGGCGATCGCGCTCGACGGCCGAGCGCACGGCATTACGTGTTCGTGCCTGCATCCGGGCAACGTCCGAGTTGAACGCCGCGTCGAGTCGGGCAAGACCTCCGACGAGGAGCCGATGATGGAGTCCGAATCGATCGCCCGTGCGGCCCTCGCGATGGTGACGCTGCCGGCCGACGTGAACTTTCTCGAAGCGATCGTCCTGCCTCGCGATCAAGACTATCTGGGTCGAGGCTGATCGCGCGGCGCGCTTGGGCGCGCGGCAGGAAATAGCTTACCCATCGAAGCCTGACGCGCAAGCGAAGGACGCTGGGCAACGGATCCTTCGCTTGCGCGTCAGGCTTCAATCTGCGGTAAGACAACTCTTGCCGCTCGCCTTGGGGCAACCCGGTCGCTCCGCTATCCTGTCCGCTTGCGTTTCGTCCTCGTTGCAAGGTGATGTCCATGAGCAAGTCATGCTGGCTGATGATGGCTGGAGTCTGTGCCGTACTCGGCATTGGGTGTTCCTCCGAAAAGTCGCCTCAATCACCGGCGGCCGGCGCGTACGGTGGCTATGGCGATTATGTCGATGAGTCCCTCATCAAGTTCAAGGACGAGGTCATTCCACAACCATCGCCGGAAGCCGACCTGACGGCGCTGACCTTTACAGACAAGGAGGGAAAGCAGATTGCGCTGAAGGACTTCCTGGGGCAGAAGCATCTGATTCTGGTCATCACGCGCGGGTATGGCGGTTCGATTTGTCCGTACTGTGCCACTCAGACCGCGCGGTTGATCGCGAATTACTCGAAGCTGCAGGCGTTGAATGCGGAGGTCGTCGTCGTTTATCCGCTCGCCCAACCTGCGGACACTCCCAAGTTGAACGACTTCGTGGCGCGCGCCGTCATGAATCTTCCGGCCACTGACAAGAAAGTGCCGTTCCCGCTGCTGCTGGATGTCGAACTGAAGGCCGTCGATGCCCTCGGCATCCGCAAGGACTTGTCCAAGCCCGCGACCTACATCTTCGACAAGGAGGGCCAACTGCGGTTCGCCTACGTCGGGACATCGCTCGCCGACCGCCCGTCGATCAAAGCGCTGCTCGATCAGCTCGGACAACTGAAGTAAGCAGGGGTCAGGGATCAGGAGTCAGAATGCAGAAGACTCGCTGGCCAGTATCTGACCCCTGTCTCTTGATTCCTGTCTCTTGCCCCCTGATTCCTGACTCCTGACTCCTTCTTCCATGTCCGCCGACCCCACACACGAGTTCCTGACGATTGCCGGGCAGCAGGGACTGTTGCCGACGGAGACACTGCACGACCTGTCCGAAGAGGCCGCTCGTCAGCAGGTCGATCCGATCACGCTGGTCTTGCAGAGGGGACTGCTCTCGCTGGTGCAGGTCGAGATCGTCGAGACGCTGCGTCAACCGGCCGACTCGATCCCCGGCTATGAGATTCAATCGGTGCTCGGTCACGGCGGGATGGGAGTCGTCTATCGCGCGCGGCAGCTCAATCTGAATCGCGTCGTCGCGCTGAAGACGATCCTCGTCAATCAGGCGGCCAATCCGACGATGCTCGCGCGGTTCGAGCAGGAGGCTCAGACGGTCGCCAAACTGCTGCACCCGCACATCGTCGCGGCCTACGATTTTGGGCGGCATGCCGGGCGGTTGTACTTCGCGATGGAGTTCGTCGAGGGCGAGGATGCCGATCACTACGCGAGTCGCGAGCACCCGCTGAGCGAGCGCGTGACGTGGGGGTTGATCCGACAAGCCGCGTCCGGGTTGGCTCATGCCGCCGAGTTGGGCGTCGTGCATCGAGACATCAAGCCCGCGAACCTGCTGCTCGTCACGCCGCCGCAGGGCTATCCGCTTCCGGCCGGGATGCCGATGGTGAAGATCGCCGATTTTGGACTCGCCTCCCTCACGCAGGAAGCGGATGAGCGGACGAAGCTGACCGCCGAACAGACGACGCTCGGCAGCCCGCACTACATGGCCCCCGAGCAACTCGATGCGAGCAAGCCGGTCGATTTGCGAGCCGACATCTATTCGCTGGGTGCGACGGCGTACCACCTGCTCGCGGGACATCCGCCGTTCGACAAGCAGACGCTGCCGCAGATCATCGCGAAGAAGTTGAGCGACGAGCGGCCGGTCCTGCCCGCCAAACGAAGCGATGTCTCGGCGGAGGGACTGGCACTGATGCACGCGATGCTGACGCGCGACCCCAACGCGCGGATCGGCAACTACGCGGAACTGCTGGCTCGCATCGACGCGCTGCCGGTGGTGACCGCGTCCGATTCGGCGACGCTCGCGTGGCGCAGCGCGACCGTGAACGCTATCCCCTCGATTCCGAAGTCGTCTCATCGAGGCCGCTGGATCGCCGCCGGTGCCGCCACCTTGGCCGCGTTGACCGTCGGAGTGACCGTCTACGCGCTGGGTCTGCTCTCCAGCGGGACGGTGACTCCGCCTCCAACATCCAAGAGTTCGCTGGCCAATGCGAACTGGGGGGCGGCGCTGTTTGACGGCAAGTCGCTCAAGGGTTGGATCACACAACGCGGCTCCTGGAACGTGGTCGAAGATGACGAGGGCAGCCCGGTCGTCGCGGGGACCGATGGCGAGATTCTGCATCCGCTGCTGAAGGCCGTCGCTGGCAAGCCGACGCCGATTCCGAACTATCGTCTGTTGGTCACCGTGCGGCTGCACGAGGCGTCGGCGGTCGAGATGCAGTTCAACATCAACTCGACCGGTCAGCGACACGCGCTCCGCCTGACGCTCGATCGCGTCGCGGTCGGTCGCCGCGCGGAGGGCCGCGCGCCGTTGGAACCGCTCGCCCCCGCAAGACCGTTCGAGGTTGGGGCCGATCGCCTGCACGAGTTGAAGCTCGAACGACAGGCCACGGAATGGCGAGTCTTCGTGGACGATGTCCTCGCCGGAACGATCCCCCTCGCGCAGCACCGCGAGCTTCCCGAGTTCCGCCTCGTCGCCGAAGGCGGCCCCGCCTGGTTCGGCGACATGGCGGTGGAAGAACTCGCACCGTAGCACGGGCTGTCAGGAATTAGACGCTTCGACGTTTGCCATATTTGGGTTGCGGGGATTCATCACCGCTTTCCTTTCTTTGAGTCTCGCACCGTTTTTGAAGACCTTCGTGGTGGCTAAGCCTTTCCAAAAATCACGACGGCCTGAGAAATGAAAGCGGCAATCAATTGCCGCAGACCAAATGAAATGGCAAATGTCGAGATCAGGCCGCGCGGAATTATTCCTCGCGGCGGGCTGTCGCCGTACCCGTCTTCTTGCCCACCGGAGGTTGCTGCGGCACGACGGGGCGAGCTTCCTGCACGCCACTCAACGGGACGAGCAGCCTCGACGGGAACAGCCCCAGCGCGACGAGAGCCATCGCGGCGAACAGGCCGACACCCAGCGAGGCTCGTCCTCCCTGCGGCAATGCGTGCGAGACCGGCTCTTCGAGAAACATCACACGCGCAAAGCGAATCACCACGGCCGCCATCAGCAGCGTGCTGAGCGTTGCCACGAGCAGCAGCGCGATGACAGCGTGATGCGGCAAAACGTTTGAGGCCCCCACGGCCGCTCGCACATTGAAGCCCGCCACAAGCAGCAACCACTGTCCCCAACAGCCCCACAACGGCGGATGGCCGATCAGACTGGCGAGCACAATCATCAACGCGATCGCCGAGGCAGGAGCCAACTGACCGAGGCCCAACAGTTCGTCGAGGTACTCGACATCGCGATCGCCTCGCGCCAGATGACCGAGCAACAGAAAGAGGCCCGACAAACCGAACAGGCTCGCGCCGGTCGAGAAGAGCAGCACCGACAGCGCACCCGGCTGACCAGCCGCTGCGGCGAGGCTGTTCTCGGGCACTGCGAGATCGGCCGTCGCGGCGATCACTCCAACGAGCAGCCACGCGCCGTGCAGCATCACGAAGGCGGACAGCCAGCGTCGCAGCGTTCCTTCCCCGACCGCCAGCCCTCGCGCGGCGAACGCTCCCGCCACGACGAACGTCGCGCCCGACAACACGATCAGCAACACAATCAACTCGCTGGTGAACCCGACCCAGGCCGTGCCGCACAGCCGCGCGAGGGCCAGCACTCCCGCAAGCTGTCCGCCCACAAGCACGCAGCCACTCGTCCAGTATCCGCAGCCACGCACGGTCTCGACGGCAATCGTTTGCCACGGGATCAGACCAATCCGACAGCTCAGTCCCGTGACGATCAAACCGATGGCGAGCAGTCCAAGTTTGGAGCCTGCTCCGATGGCGACTCGCCCCGGCCCCGGACTGTAGGCCTGCGCGAGCACCATCCGCATTTCATCGAACTGAGTCGAGGCGGTGACACTCGCCCCCAGCGCGATCCCCAACCAAACGCATACCGACGCGACGATCCCCAACCACAGACACGTCTCGCCGCGCGGTGAACGCAGCGCGTGTGAGTTCGTCGAGTCAACGTTTCTTGAGGCGGAGAGCGACTCATCGACTTGACCCATCCGGCGCAGAGCGTGAGACGCAAACTGCACGATCTCCAGCGACAACGCCAGCGAGATCGCATCGTTCGCCGCCGTGACGAGCATCACTCCCGCCACCAGAAACGACAGGAACCCGAATCGCTCGGCCGAGCCACCGCCGCGCGATGTCGTTCCGAGCGAACCGACTCCAAACATCAACCCGAACGCGAGTGCCAGCCCCTGCCCCGCGACGGCCATCTCGTCCGCCGCCCACACGGATCGCAAGGCCATCCGCGCGGCCGAATCCAGCGGCGCGAGGCCGCTCGTCGCCAGTAGGCAGGCCGCACCGAGCCACCCCGCCAACCAAGCCACGGCACTCCATCGAACGTCTCGCATCCACGAACCGGCCACCAACAACAGCCCGCCCACGGCGAGCAGAATCGTCGGCGGCAAAGGGAGAGACATCGGAGGAACCCAACGCGGAAAACCCGCAACTCACGGAATCGACAACTCAGAACGGCAAATCACAAAGCCGCAGGAAAACGTCAGTGAAACAGGCCCGACGTGGGAATGGCACTCACTTTAGATTCGTAGCCACGCTCGCCAGAGCGTGGGGATCGCACCGTGACCGCAAAATCCCACGGTCTGGCGACCGTGGCTACCTCAAGTGAGTGCCATTCGCGAGTCGGCCTGGCGCGAATGACCGGTGGCGCGAGACGACCGGCGGCCTTGCCTTCCCGTC
>JAYUFF010000390.1:0-5677 GCA_043738825.1 Schlesneria sp. | reverse complement strand
TCACTGCGTTTTCGGCCAACATTGGCCAGCCATCTTGGGATATCTCACGGTTTTGCATGTAAAGATAAGCTCCCACAACTCAGCAGCACTACACTAGCTCTAGGGGAATCGCCTCTTCGGTGGCGATGTAGTGGCGATCCATCGAGCCATCTTGGTACTCAATAACGTAGTAACCCGGCTCATCTTCGTGTTCGGCACACTGGATGAAAGTCATGCCATCCCCGTCCTCGTCTGCTATCAGAATCGTGAACTCTTCGCCCTCCAAGTTCTTGCGAATGTCTGACGCTCTTGCATTGTCGATGGTCAAACCAGACTCGAATTGAAGCTGCATGGAACGCTCCTGTTGTCGCTGTTGGCCGAACACGCCCGTCACTTCTCTTGCCAAGGCAAGAGCCTTGGCAACGCCCAAACATGCCGATGCCAATTTGGTAAGAGACTGAAGCTCTAGGATCGTCTCAGACACGATCCGAGCCGAAAGACGATCAAGACATCACAAACGAAATGAGCCTCTTGGAGTGAATCCAAGAGGCTCATTTTTTACCCAAGACTCCCTTTGACCTTCCCGATTTGCCCAAAAAATTACCCAAGTTTTTACCAAAAACACGACTCGTCGTAAACTCTTGTCTGGAAAGGATTTCGAGTGGACGATATTGGACTCGAACCCGTCCGAATGTCATGGGGGAAACGAGCGTTTCTCGGAAAGCGGCGCAGATTCCGGCGCAGTTGGCGCACGGGACACGCTGGTTGATGACGATTTGGACCGGCTGATCGAACTCTGGCCAATGCTGGTTTCGGATGACCGAACGGCGCTGCTGGCCCATGCCGAGCATCTCGCCGCGTTGCGTGACGGCGCGACCGGCGAAACCTCTTCCCGCTGATGAGCGGCATCGGCTGCGATGCTGGCCCGTTCGTCGGGCTGATGTCTCTCTCAAGCGGGTGGAAGGTGACTGCGATGAGTGACCAAGATCGAAGCGACGTTGTGACCAGTCTGGTGGTCGAGTTTACGAACGGTTGGAATGCGGCCCCCGGCGACTTCATTCGGCTCCGCAAGCTGTACCACGACGAGACCGTGATCTTCGCGGCTCACGTGGTCGATGAAGGGCCGTTCCTCACGCCCCGCTCGAATGCCGGCGGAGACCGGAACTGCGGTTGGGTGTTCAGTCGGCCGGTCGATGAGCCGGGCCGGTTGCTGGCCAAGCGGATGAACGAACTCGACCGGCTGATCCTGGCAGACGCCTCACGCTTTGGAATCGAAGAGCGCAAGCTGGACCGTGACATCCGGGAGTTGATCGGATCGCTGCCCGTGGTGAGCGGTGCGACGCGGGAACTGTGCGAGGCAGGGATGGCTCGGCTTGGCCAAGTGACGGTGCGAGTCGTCTGAACGGCCGATCTTCCGACCGTTGCGAAGCGGTGCGAACGACGCCGTAGGATCGTGTCTCCGGCCCTCGACGCCACGGATGGACAAAGGGTTGTCTTGTCTCGACAGACTGCGGCAGACGTGACGCAGTGGCCGATGCTGGTTTCGGATGACCGGTGGGCGCTGGTCGCCCACGCGGAGCATCTCGCCGCGTTGCGGGATGCCCCCGACGGTGGCTGATGCGCCGAAGCCCCACGGACCCCTGTTTCTGGCTGACGCTGCTGTCCCTTGTGTGAGCGGGCTGCGGACGACGTTGCAGGACACTCTCACAGCCCCGGAAGCCTGCGCGGATTTTGAGGGGTTTCGACCGCGTTTCGCCGATGAAGTTGCAGGGCACTCTCACAGACCCGGAAGCCTCGCGATGGCAGGGATGGCTCGACGGTCATCCGTAGGGACGGGAAGGCGGCAGTCGCGACGCCAGACGTTGCCAATGCGAGGGCGGGCCGTGGCTCGCCTGTTTGTTTCGGGGCGGTCGATGTCGTGCGGGACGGAGCGGGACGACGGTGGAACCGAAGACCGGGGGGAGCGCCCCCAGCGACGCTCTGAGACAACAGCTATCTCGCGACCGTGGATTTTTCACGCTCTGGAAACTCGCCCGGCGGCTTGAGACCGAAGTCTCGCCCGACATTGGGAAAAACAACCTTTGCCCCGAACGCCGGACAGGGAGTCGGACGCCATTCGTCCCCGGTCCCGTGGGCGACGAGGGATGCCTTCCTCAACTGATGTTGCGGAATCTTTTCGGATTCCGGCGTAATTGTGGTTCCGGTTTCGGCCGCGAATGGCCGTTAAGAGTAGGAGCGCGTTACTTCTACGCCCTCCTAGCTAGGCACCGTATAGGAGGGAAATGACCATGACAACAGCCAAGTGCGAGACTCCGATCTGTCTGCCGGAATTTCGTGACCGGTTTCGGCCGCGCGGCGGGTTACTTGTGAAGGCCGCGACACCTTCGCCGCGAGCCACAGAACGAAAAAATGTGAGCCATTCCCGGTTCGACTGGTCGATCAGTTATGTGAGGCCGCGACAATTTCGCGCGACCACGAAACCGAAATTTTGTGAGCCATTCGCCTGTCGAATTGCCAATAAGGGTGAGGGCCGCGACAACTTCGCCGCGACCAACGAAACGAATTTTGTGGCGGGTTTTGGACGCGCCGGTGGAATGTAGATAGAGGCTGCGAATTGTTTGCGGCCTTTTGCTCGCCATCCGGGTGAATCCTCACTGTCCACCTGGACAGTGAGCCGGATGGCCTGTTGAACGCCGCGAGCGCGAACTTCAATCCCCACCCTCGCTGGGGCAAGCTCGTCTGTCCCTCCTGCTGTGTAGGGACGCCGTCTCCCTGCTATGGCGAAGCGGTGGCGTCATCCCCGCTCGCATGTTGAGGCCGCCTATCGGGCGAGTGCCATAGAGGTGGGGATGAGCGTATGCCGTATGGGCGTGAGCAATATGGCATGGGATTGCGGGGCCGTTTTTTTTGGCGGTTTTAGTTGGCAGGAAAGTGTTTCCCGCCGACTTCGATTCACACCAGCACAAGGGAGCACGCCATGCCAAGAGCGACACAAACAGCCTGCGACAACGCACCAGAAGCGAGCCTGCCGTGGTTGGAGCCGATGACGCGAACCGTTCGTCGTCCCGGCGTTCGATGCCCGCAGATCGCGGCTGGTTGCTCCAGCTCGTTTTTGACTCTGCCCGAATGACCGCCGCTCTGCTTGCTGTTCTACCGTAAGCCAACGCACCTAGAACGCTCCCTACGGTCCATACCGTGCTAGTGCTGGCCCTAGGGGGCGAGATTTCTTGCCGGTTTTAGGCAGAAGTCGATTTGCGTTTCGATCGAATCGACTCGACCCCGCTCACACCGGGAGTGCCACAACGTCGCGTTTCTGCCGTCCCGCGAACGGCTCGTTTCTCAAACAAGGGGAGAGATCATGTCTTCAAAGTCGATGGCATCGGGGGTTTTCGCGAAGGTGCAGTCCCAACACGATCGAGGGGTAACGCGGAGTTATCCACCCACGTTGCGTCCCCGAATGGTGGAACTGGCTTTGCCAATGGCGCTCATGTTGGCTCAGGTGTGGGCGATCACCAAGTATGGCAAGCGAGGCTACCGGGCGAAGGGGGCGAGCAAGAAAACCCCGAAGCACAGAAGACCGATTGGTCGGGCAATGTTCCCGACCACAACGACGAACGAAGTGAACGACAGCCGGTGCAGAAATGTACCGGCTGCTTTTTTGCCCGTGAGCCGACAACCACGTCGCCGCGCTCGCCAAAACTCCCAAACTCGAACGAAAGCAATCACCATGACGCCGCTCTGTGACCGGGAAGCCGTGCTGCCGCTGATGGAACTGTTCGCCAAGTCGCTCAGGCCGATGATGACGTTACGCGATGCGGCGCGCATCAAGTTATGGGATGGCTTGATCGAACGAGTCGAGTACGATGCCGAACTGCTGGCACTGGCGTTGAAGGCCGTGGCAGAATTGGCACGGCTGGTGGAGACGAACGGCATCAACGGCACCAAGGAAGTCGCCAAGGCAAAGGTTGTCTTGGCGAAACGGTAATCAACCGGAGCATGGCTCTTGGAGTGGCTTCTGCTCGAATGCTGGCCACGGCTCGCAGATGGCGTGCGGTTCTTCAACACGTTCGGATGCATCTTGAACAACTCCGACGAATGCACCTGAGTTACTCGAATTGTCCGACTTCTCGAAAGGGGGCTTATCGTGCCAAAGTGGGTGCCGTTTGCAAATCTGGGATTGACTGCGGTTGCTTGTGTTTGTGCCCTCGTCGCAGTGGTACAGCTTCAGGATGTCAGGGGGCGGCTCGCTGTTCGCGAAAGACCGACGAACGAACCGGCGGTAGTGGATCCCAAAGCACCGATGAGCGGGGTCTGGATACCTGACAAACCGGATTCCGGCGGGTTAGGCGAGTTTGAATTGTTCATTCATCCGGATGGAGCCGCTCTTTTAAGGTCAGAGGGGTCGTCTGGTAGGCGGCCTGAGCAATTCTCACTCGAGTGGATCGCTGTCGGTAAGGGACGTTTCAAAGCGGCACTCACGAAAGAAAGTCTTGCCAATCTCGCAGATGGGGAGCGAGAGGCTGCCAGTCACTTTGAAATCCAATTCCGACTTCACGACACTGACATGTTATGGATGGAAATACCAACACCGACGGGTAAAAAGGAAATGTACATCCTCAAGCGAAAAAAATGAGGATTGTGTGGGCGAAGTGGGACTGATGGACCCAGTGGCGGGCAACGCCGTTAACCCTTTTCAAACTTTATTTTCAAGCAGCGTGGCGCGTTGTCGTTGTGATTTGTTGGCAACGACGATTTGCGGTTTGCCGGGTGGCGACTCCCGCTTCTTGCGGGGGTAGTTGCGGCTGGCCTTGTTCTGGCGGAGGTACGGATCGATGACCGCTTCGCCGAGCAGGTCGCACAGGCTGTGGCCGCGTTCCGCGGGATGGCGGTAGTCACGCAGCATGCGGCGGAAGGCCAGCAGGAGTTGGGCGGCACTCAGGCGGCGCGGCTCGACGCCGTGTTTCGTCGCCTGCACGAGCGCATATAACGACATCGCCCACAGTCCCAGCAGTGACCACTGCATTTCGACCTCAGCGTTGCCGGGTGTCGTGCTGCGCAGCTTGCGGCGACCGAAGGTTTGCTTGAACGTCCGATAGAACAGTTCGATCCCCCAGCGGCGGGCGTAGAGTTCGAGGAGCTGTTGGTCGGAGCAGTCCGTCGCCGAGACGAGGCTCGTCACCAGATAGATCGGATGACGACCGTTGTGAGCCATGACCAGTCGCAGCACCAGCGGTGGTTGCCGCTTTCGCGCCGCGTAGTCCGGCCAGAGAGAGACGGTGCCCGCCGACTCGCGAACGTAGCCGAGCTTCCGCAACAACTTGACGTTGGAGCCGACGCGAACCAGCAGTTGCCGCTGGCTGTCGAGGATCGCCCGGGCATATTCGTAGCCGACGAAGCCCGCATCCGCCGCGATCAACACGGCGGCGGGCCCGCCTACGCCGTTACCCCTTTTGGTACGTGAAAGAAGTCTCGATGCGAGTTGGAGTTTCGGCCATTCTTACGTTTCACAGGCGTAAGCGATCGGAACTCTGTCCCGAAAGGAATCGGGGATGTCGCATCGAGACTTCAAGTCGAAGACGGTGGTGTTGAACGCGGACTGTCTCAAGCTGGCCCTCCAATGGCTGTTGGACCGTATTGACTGGTCGAGCGTGGCGCTGCGTCGGGATTGTACCTGGTCGCCATCGCTCTTGGCAGCCGC
>JAYUFF010000389.1:0-2146 GCA_043738825.1 Schlesneria sp. | reverse complement strand
AACACAGCGACTTCTGATGGTGGGCCGGCGCTCGAAGCGAGCTTGTCCCACCCTACAGGTGATTTTCAACAGGCTGGTCAGCGAGGGCGTCGTCACGGTTCGCCCTCGCTGACTACGCTGCGGGTTAGTGTCAACCACGACCGCGTGAGGCAGAACTCGCGTTGACGGGTCAAACCGGCTGCTGCTACAAGCCCGCCGTCGATTCGAGGTACAAACCAAGGAGCAGGTCATGACCAAACGATGGATCGCGGTGGCAGTGTTGGCGCTGGCGGGAGTCGGCTTCCTGACGGCCGAGGATCAAAAACCCCGCTCGGTGCGAGTTTCCCCTTCGGTGCTGAAAGAGGCTTTGAACGCGCAGCCGGTCACGACGGCGGCGACGGCTCCGTCGCTCGGCCACAGTCTGCAAGACCTCCGCACGCTGGTGGCCGATCTGGACAAGGCGGGTCATAAAACCGAGGCCGACCGGTTGAAGGCGATCGTCAAGAACCTGACGCATCTCGCCGAAAGACGCCACGCCGAAAAGAAGGATCAGCTCGAAAAGTTGCAGGCCGAGCTGGAAGAGTTGAAGTGGGCGGCCGATCGCTAGCACTTGTTGACGATTCACGCCTCGGAGAAATTCCGTGACAGACTGAGCCGTTGAAGCCTGACGCGCCAGCGAAGGAATGTCGCATCGCCTCCTTCGCTGGCGCGTCAGGCTTTAATGCGACCGTGAATAATTCGGGCAAAGGAGTGCGACGTGGCGTGGCTTAACAGAACATCCGTCAGGCTCGGAGTGTGGACGGTCGCCTGCCTGCCGCTGGCGTGGTCGGTCGTCGTCCATTCGGGAGCCGCTCCGAAGCCGCTGTCCATTTCAGTGCCAGACCGTCCGGCGTTGAGCTTCCGCCAATACGCCGTCGATCTCGGTTCGATCCAACCCACGGGTGAGGCACGCGGCACGTTCGTCTTCATCAATCGCGGACGCGCAGCGGTGGAGATCACGAAGGTCGAGCCGAGTTGCAGTTGCCTCGTGCCGCGTCTGGACCAAGAGCGGTTCGAGCCGGGTCAGGAAGGTCGCCTCGTACTGCGTGTGCAACCGGCCAACGAGTCGCCGGGCCGCAAAGAATTGTTCTGCGATGTCTCGTACAACGACCCCGAACCGCGACAGGTTCGGCTGACGTTCAAGCTCGAAATCCCCGAGCGTCAGATGACGGTGTCGCCGCCCGCGCTGATGGTCTTCCATCCCGAAGGGAGTGAACCGACTCCGCAAACGTTCACGGTGGCCGACGGTCGCAAGCAGCCGTTCGAGATCGTCGAGGTTCAGGTCACGTCGGACCTCGTCACGACCGACATCGGCGAACGACAGGTCACTCCCGAGGGAGTCTGGCAGCAAACGATCAAGGTCACGGTGCAGGGCAAACTTCCGCGCGGACGTCATCAGGTGCTGCTGCGGATTCGGACGACAAGCAAGGACACGCCCGAGTTGCGAGTCCCGCTGATGCTGCAAGGTCCGGTCGACCCGATCGGAACCGGCGACGATGACCACGAGCACGTTCACGGTGCGAAGGCCGAGTCGTCAGCCGCTCCTCAGACACGCAGTCAGCCCTCCACCGCAAGCCCGCAGCCCTGACAGCCAGGGCCATCGCCTGTTTCAAATGGGAGTGCCACGGTCACGGAGCTTCGACGTGGCCATGCGAGGAAGTGAAGGCGGTTTCCCACTCTCACGGCCACGTCGAAGCTCCGTGACCGTGGCACCCAATACCCCAGATTCAACAAGGCGATGGCCCTGCCTGACAGCCGATTGAACTCCTGACAGCCTGTTGAATCAATGTGGTCCGCCGGGCCGCCGGTGGAGAATGGCATCAAGTTGCCGCGAGTGGCATGAGCGGACTCAGCGGCCCGAGGCCGTCGAATTTGTGAGCCTGCCGTTGCACGTTGTCGTCAATATCACCGTGGCCGCTGTCACGGTTCCGAAGTGACGGGCATTGGCTCTTCCAATGGGGAGCTGCCCACGGTCTGGCCGATCTGCGTTCCGAGGGCGCGTTCCAAGTCAGAGCGGCTGCGATGGTATTCGGTCAGTGTTCGCTGATAGCCGATCTGTTGTTCGATGAACTGGCGGCGAGCTTCCATCAGTCGCAGGAAGTCGATCGAACCGGCGATGTAGGCCGCA
>JAYUFF010000388.1:0-2147 GCA_043738825.1 Schlesneria sp. | reverse complement strand
TTCGCGGATCGCGGCTTGAGCCTCGCGCTGCAAGCGGTCACGGTCGGCGGGAGCGATCTCGGGCGAGACCGCTTTGAACGGCTTGTAGTACGGGCTGGCTGTCGGGTCTTCGACGATCTGCTTCCGGAGTTGAGCGGGCAGGCGCTGCATGACGATCTTCGGCTGAACCATCTTCGCGCCGATCCCCGCCCGCATCACGGCGATGGTCTGATCGACATAGGCCGGGAATGTGCGAAGCCGCGTCAGCCAGTCCTCGTAGTCCTTGACCGTTGTGAACGACAACCCGTCGCCCACCGAACTCTCGTCCTGAATCCCGTTGCGATGGTCGAGCGGGACGAGATGCCAGTTGAACTGAAACTCCTCAACATCGACCTCGATCTGCCGACGGAAGAGCCTGTAGTTGAGTCGCTCCGCCGACTCAAGCTTCGTCTCATCGAAACCGTCGAGCTTCTTCAGCACTTCGCGCTGATGTTCGTGCCGACGGACGATGGCCGCGAGGCTCACATCGGGCCAGCGGTCGTTGTAGCGTTTGTCACCGAGGTGCGAGGCAAACGTCGGTGCCTCACGCAGGGTGTACTCCCACTCGTCGTCGAACAGTTTGGAAAGCCGCTCGGCGGGAGATTGACCGAGGGCGACAGACGCCGCGAAACAAGCGGCGAACATCAATGCGCTGCGTGCGAAGGTCATGACTGTGCTCGTTGGGGAACGGGATGCTGGGAACGTGCGGCTCGATTGTAGAGGTGGGCGGCAGAAACTGCATGCGCTTCGTCGTTGCGACATTTGGACTGGCCGTTGAATGATGCGGACTCTCCACTCGATTTTGCCGTCCTTGGATTGCGGCAATTGGTTGCCGCTTTCATTTCTTCGGGGCGGTTTGATTTTACGAACGACACGCAACCACCGTGGCACTCAAAAAACTCGACCCGTTGCAAGAAAGGAAAGCGGCAACCAATTGCCGCACTCCAAATGGATGGCAAAAGTCGATCTCCGCACATGGCGTCTTTTCGCGTTTGACAACCTCATCGGTGTGAGTTGTGATCCGCACTGGCATTCGCTCCCCGTCGCAGTTTCAGCAGACAACACCGCTCAGAAGGCAACACATGGCTCGCACCAAGAAATCGACACCGAAGCCGAAACCGAGTACGGCTGTCCGAGACTGGATCATTCGCGGCGTGGTGTTCGGAGTGCTGGCTGTCCTCCTTGTGCTGGCGTTACGGGAGTTCCAAACCAAGCAAGCCGCGACGGGAACGGCGGCGGCATGGCGCGCCGCGATGAAGGCGAAACCCGTCGATGCGGAACTCACCAAGTCGGAGTTCGGCAAGGTTGTCGTTCAGGGCCGACCGACGATGCTGTCGGGACCGGCCGAGGTGAACTCGTACAGCGCGAAGACCGTCGAGACGTACACATGGTCGGGAGTCTTCCGCCAACATGTTGTGAAGGTCTACATCGGACTCGGGACCGATCCCACTGTCGAAGCGATCACCGGTCCGGGTGCTGATACGCAGCCGCTCGATTAGGCGAGCGATGGGAAATGGATGACCTCCTGCCGTCGCGCCCAGTGACCCGGACGCTCCGGAGCGTCCGGGTCACTTCGCTGGATCACGGCTCGACGATCTGCTTGAGCTTCTCGGCGAGGCGATACCCCGCCAGCACGATGCGGCGGCGGGCGAGGGCGTTCGATTGGGCTTCGACTCCTTGCGGCAGGATGGGGAACGTCGTCGGCCGTGATGCGCCTTTGATCGAAGTCGTCCCAGAGGGCGAACTGGAGTTCGCCGTCCCGATAGACGCTGGCCTTCGCCGCCTGATAGCTCTCGGCCGTCCATTGCTTGAATGTCGTGTGCTGTAAGAACTCGGGCAGTTGATCGGCTGCGAAACGCGGGTCGCGCGACAGGCTTTCGGCCAGGGACTTCACCGTGGGGAAGTGCGAGTCAGTTCCAAGCCGGTCGTCCCAAAAGGCGTGCAGCTTGTACGGCGGCGCTCCGATGTGGGAGCGGATGCAAATGAGATTGCCTCCAAGGTCCGAGTGTGCTCCCGTCGGAAACTTCTGCTCGTCAACCAGCGCCACGGTATGCAGTGGCTGGTGCAGATCGCCGAGCAGATGGAAGAGCCAGCACAAGCGGACGGCCCGATTCTCGTCATCGGTCACG
>JAYUFF010000387.1:0-2147 GCA_043738825.1 Schlesneria sp. | reverse complement strand
CGACACTGACCGGCAGGTTGACGTTTTGGAACAGCAGCACACCAATCAACAAACCGACGACCGCCAGTTGCAACAGGCTGCGGATCGTTTGAGCCGCCGTGCTGCGCGGATCGTCGTTCCGTGCGTTTGCATGCTGAATATCGACTTGTTGCGAGTTGTCGTCACGCATCTTCGGGGCCTTGGCCTTTTGCAAAACAGGGCGAGAGTTGTCACGCATCATCGGCGCACCCCCGCGAGGCTCATTCGACCGGAGCGAGCAATCTCCATTTCGGACAGCACCAGATGAATCGCCTCATCCTCACCGGAACAAGTCACGGCGGCACCGAGTCTCCGCAGCTCTCGTTGAAGGCCGATGGAGAGTTCACGCACCCTGATCTGTTCGGCTGCCTCCACGAGGTCGTCTGCCGAGTCCGATTGCGGCTCGGCCGAGGCGGCGGTCGGACGCCGAAACGTCGGGGACGGGCAGACGAACGCCACGCGATGATGCCGCCCCAACGCCATCTTCACGGCGGGCAGCAGGCGCGAGAGGGCCGGCGCGCACTCCAACAGGTCAGCGAGAATGACAAACACTTCGTTGTCGCGAGCGTGACTGACCCCCTTCACCAGCGCAGCACCCAGAGATTCCATTCGCAGTCCGTCGGCAACGACCCCGTGATCGCGAGCCGCCTCAACGGAATCCATCCATGCGACGCCCGACTGCATCAGAAACCGCTGCACCTGCTCCGCCATGAACTCCGGATCGTGGACCATCTCGATCTGTTGCGAGGCGGAAAGTTGAAAGACCTCGGCCAGCACACCTGCCAGCAGGAACTGTTCGCGGAAGCGTTGTCGGCTCCACGGGAACAGCGGCCACAGCGTGAACGGCACTTGATTGACGCGGCGGTCGAGCAGCTCGGGATGCCGCTCACCCGCGAGACTCATCGCGGCGCTGACCATGCGCTGCGACAGCGGCTGCGGCAATGGAGCGGGCGTGATCGAGAAGTCCGCCAGCGCATCGAGCAGCCGATAGAAGCCTCGTTCGCCCGCTTGAGGCGGCAAGCGCTTGGTCCCTCGTTCATCGAACAGCATCGCGCCGACGGGATCGCCGACCGAGATCGCAGCCCGCGCCACACTCGCCGCCACGAACGTCATCTGATCGAGCAACCGGCACCCGAAACCGCCGAGCCGCGTTCCCATCGAACCATCGAGGAACAACTGCACTCGCACTGGCACTTCCGATTCGTACTGGCGAGTCATCAGCTTGTCGCGCCGGGCCGAGACCTTCCACGCGATCGCCTTCGGGGGATCGCCCGGCACGTACTCGCGCAGTTCGAGCAACTCTGAACCCAGCCCCGACCGCTGCAACCGGTGAATGCCATGCTGCGGCAGTGAGTTCGTCCGCTTGACCAGCGGCTGCACATCGCCCGCCACAGCGAAGGCCGGCAAGACGCGAAACGTCTGCGGCAACTTGAGGAATCGCTCGGTAAGAAAGAATCCCTGCGCGTCCTTCAAACTGAGTCGAATCCCCGGCAACACGACTTGTCCGGCAGCCCGCACGCGGGCGGAGTACGTAAACGCGACGGATGAGGTTCGCGACCGCAGCTCGAACTGATTGCCATCGAGCTGCTCTTCATCGAGCCGCCGGTCGCCGTGACCTCTCGAAAGAACCTCCATGTTCTCCGGGACGACATCATGGATCAGGACGAGCGGCCCGATGCTGCCGGTCGTTTCCAAAGGAACTGGATTGGAGAACCAGTCCAGGAGTGACGCTGCAAGACCGTCCCGTCGGCGGGACGGCATCGTGACGCGCACCGTGATGGTCACGGTCCGACCCGCCCACAAGAGGCCCGTCGATTCGGAGCGGCCATTGACCGTCCGTTCGATCTGAAGGCGCGGCAGTTCGACCCACACCCGCCAACTAAACAGAGACCACTCGACCGCCAACCAGACCAGCACGGACAACGACAACAGCGACAGCTCGGCCTGTCCCCGCAGCACGCCGAGAAACAAACCGACCAGTCCTGGCAGAGCCATCCAGCGGCCGCGTGTCGTCATCGTCGCCCCATCTGTGAAACGGAGGAGAGTTTGGGATCGGTGTAGGGTGGGACAAGCTCGCTTCGAGCGCCGGCCCACCGATTACTTGTGGGCTTCCTGATGGTGGGCCGGCG
>JAYUFF010000386.1:0-15144 GCA_043738825.1 Schlesneria sp. | reverse complement strand
AAGGCTTCAACGTGCGGTGGATCGGCATGTTCGAGAACCTCGAACGCGCGAGCCGTCACATGATGATCGTCGTCCCCGTCACGATCTTCATCATTTATCTGCTGCTGTTGACGACGTTCGGTTCGCAGAAGGAAGCGCTGCTCGTCCTGTTGGCGATCCCGTTCGCATTCATGGGCGGAACGCTCGCGCTCTACGTGCGCGGCATGACGTTGAACGTCTCCAGCGGTGTCGGATTCACCGCGCTATTTGGCGTGGCCATCATGGATGGTGTGCTGATGGTTCAATGGATCACCGCGCTGCGTCAGAAGGGCCTCTCACTCGACGACGCGATCGTCGCAGGAGCGCTCGGCCGCCTGCGACCGATTTTGATGACATCCTCGGTTGCGATCCTCGGCCTGCTGCCCGCTTCGATCGCGCGGGGTCTCGGCTCCGACGTGCAACGCCCGCTGGCGACGGTCATCGTCTGGGGCCTCGTCAGCGCCGTCTTACTGACGCTGTTCGTGGTCCCGGTGCTCTACCGCATCTTCGACCCGACGGTGCCGCCCGCCTCCTCGAATACACCTCCCTCGCCAGACCACACCATCGGACATGTCGCATAGCGGGCGCGACGCGCGGTTCGCGCTGGTGCCATCGCGAGAGGTTTCGCTGGCCGCTGCTCGTCCTAGCCCGGATTATTCACGGTCGCATTGAAGCCTGACGCGCAAGCGAAGAGATGTCGCAGTAGATCCTTCGCTTGCGCGTCAGGCTCCGATGCCGCACTCTGTCATCGAAACTCCCCGAAGCGTGAATGAGCCGGGCGAGCACCGGTGGCCCAACACCGTCGCCCACACACCTGTGAACGAGGCCCGGTGACGACGCTTACCCTCGGATCGGCGGCCCGTTACACTTTCCGGCTCGTTGGCGCAGGAGCAGGGCTGACAGCAGTGTTGGCCCTCTTTTTCTGCGCGAGTGTTTGTCGGAAATCTGTTGTTTCAGTGAGATCACATCGTGACCGTGACGTCTGTGGTGGGCTTGCAGTGGGGCGATGAGGCCAAGGGGAAGATCGTTGACATCCTCACCGATTCGCACGAGATCGTCGTGCGGTATCAGGGGGGGAACAACGCCGGCCACACCGTGAAGTTCGACGGTGAGACCTACAAGCTGTCGCTCCTTCCGACCGGCATCCTGCGTCCCGGCGTGACGGCCGTGATTGGCAACGGCCTCGTCGTGAACCCCGATGCGCTGCTGAAAGAGATGAAGTCGCTCACCGATCGCGGCGTGAGGTGCGACGGCGGGAATCTGCTCGTCAGCGATCGTGCTCACGTCATCCTGCCGTACCACATCGTCGAAGACGCGGTGTTTGAGAAGCGTCGCGGGGCGGAGGCGATCGGGACGACGGGTCGCGGGATTGGAACGGCTTATCGCGACAAGGCCCTGCGCACGCATGCCATTCGGATCGGCGACCTCTATCACCCCGCGTCATTCCGTTCGCGACTGACCGAGATCGTGGCCGCAAAGAACCTGATGCTGCGGGCGCTCGATCCGAGTGTCGAGTTGCTCGATGCGGATGCCATCTTCGCCTCGTACACCGACTACGCCGAACGGATCAAGCCGCACGTGACCGATACGACGGCGTGGCTGCACAAGGCACTGAAGGCCGGGAAAAACATGCTGTTCGAGGGGGCACAGGGCAGTCTGCTGGATGTCGATCACGGGACGTTCCCGTACGTGACGAGTTCCAACAGTTCGTCGGCGGGCATTCACAGCGGCAGCGGCATCCCTCAACGGGCGATCAACCGGATGATCGGTGTGGTCAAGGCGTACACGACTCGCGTCGGCGGCGGCCCGTTCCCGACGGAGTTGAGCAACGCGACCGGCCAGCACATTCGCGATGTCGGTCACGAGTACGGCACCGTCACCGGACGGCCTCGCCGCTGCGGCTGGCTCGATGGAGTAGCGACTGCGTATGGAGCACGCATCTGCGGCGTGGACGAGATCGCCGTGATGCTGCTCGACGTGCTGGCTCAACTCGACGAACTGAACATTTGCGAGGCGTATGAGATTCGCGGCGAACGCACGACCGATTTCCCCTCGCACGTCGAAGACCTCGAAGCGGCGAAGCCGATCTTCCGCACGATCCCCGGCTGGAAGCAGGACATCACCGGTGCCCGCAAGCTGAGCGATCTTCCCTCGGGAGCGCGCCGTTACGTCGATACGATTTCCGAACTGATGGGCCTCCCCGTCAAATTCATCAGCATCGGTCCCGATCGAGAGCAGACGATTCTGCTCTGACCCGATTAAGTAAATGTAGGGTGTGTGAGTCCTCGGAACGCACCATGTTGAGAGTCGTTCGCCTGGTGCGTTCCAAGGACTCCACGCACCCTACACTCTGAATCCCCTTGTTCCGCGTTTGACGAAAGGCATTCCATGTTGAAGCGATTTCCGTCGGTGATGTCTGGTTTGGCTGTGGCTCTGGCGATCGTGCTGACTGGTGCGAGAAGTGCCGTGGCCGAGGTTACGTTTGAACTCAAGTTCCCGGAAGACTCCAAGGCGACCGTGCAAACGGATGTCGCCGTCGATCAGACGCTCACGCTGGCTGGGCAGGATATCGTGACGAAGTCATCGACCTTCGTCAGGTCCACGTCGAGCGTCGGCAAGCGGGCGGAGGATGGTTCGCTCGCAGTGACCGACAAGGTGGAAGTGTTTCAGAGCGAGTTGAACATCAACGGGACGAAGATTCAGTTCGATTCGGCAAACCCCGACAAGAAGGCCGATCTGCCGCAGCTCGAACCGTTGCTCGACATTTATCGGGCCGTCTGCAAGTTTCCCGTCACAAAGGTCTTCGATGCGAAGAACAAGCTGATCTCGACGAAGCTGCCCGAGGGGGAGTTTGAGAAACTCAACGAGCTCGCCAAGTTGCAGTTCGATCCCGAGACGATGAAGAAGGCGACCGAGCAATTGTTCGCCTTTCTGCCCGGTGAGTCCGTCAAGGAAGGGGCGACCTGGGAACGCTCGACCCATACAAACCTCGGCAGCGGCCAGGTCATGACGTTCCGCACGAAGTACGAATACAAGGGGACGGTCGAGCAGGATGGCCGGCCGCTCGACAAGATCGAAGGGAAGGCGTTCGAGGTCAGTCTTGCCATCAATGGCAATCCGATGCTGCAACTGACGAAGAGCGACCTGAAGGTCAAGGAGTCGTCCGAAACGGTACTGTTCGATCGCGAACGAGGCCATGTAGTCTCGCGCGCTTCCAAGGTCCGAATCGATGGTTCGCTGACGTTGACCATCAACGGCATGGAACTACCCGGCAAGGTGGACCTCACGATGGAAGAGAAGGGGACGCGACAGAAGTGACGTGGATCAAGACCATTCCGAAGTCTGAGGCTGATGCGGCGTACAAGGCCGCCATCGAAGCGCAACATGCGTGGTATCCGCGCGAGTACACCGAGCAGGTGCCCGGCATCGCCGACAACGATGGGGAAGGCATCGTCGCGGCGCACAGCCTGATTCCGAATGCGCTCCATCACGCCTTTGCCACGTTCGGGGCGCTGATGGATCCCGAGTTGCCGTTGACGCGGCGAGACCACGAGTTGATCGCGACGGTCGTCTCGCAGCAGAACTGCACCCGTTATTGCAGCGTGTCGCATCGCGAGTTTCTGCGACGGGCCACGGGAGACGAGGCATTGGTCCGCGCGATCGAGAACAACTCGCCGGACGCTCCGCTGACGGAGGCCGAGCGAGTCATGATCGACTTTGCGGTTCAGGTCACACGCGACGCGACGGCCATCACTCCCGAACACCACGCCCGTCTGCGAGCCGTCGGCTTCGACGACCGTGGCATCTTGCAGATCACGCTCATCGCCGCCTGGTTCAACTACATCAACCGTGTCGCCGATACGCTCGGCGTCGGGCGCGATTGATCGTCACGCCGTGGCGGATGCTGCCAGCATCCGAACCGGCGCTGGCAGCGTCGGCCACGGTGATTATTCCTGCGCCGCTCCTCAGCCACTCGCCAGTTTCATGCGGCCGATGCGAGAGAGTCTGGCCGCGTGAATCGGATGCGGGGCGCAGCGGAGCGAAGAGGGGAGCCACGACGCGCGGGCCAGCTTCTCGTCGGTCGGTTCCTTGAGTACCGGCAGGCGGAGTCCCTTTTCGAGTTCCTTGTAACGGTCGAGTTCTGTCGGGTGAACGTAGAGTCGCTTGGACGCGACCAGTTCAACGAGCAGTTCGCACAACGCTTGGCTCATGCCGGTCCAGAGAACGGTGTTCGGGTTGGCTCGCGCGGCAAGACCGAAGTCGCCCGTGACCTCCATGTACGGCGCGAGGGCGTCCTGTAACGACGCGAAGAGCACGTCGCCGTCGCCGCGCACGAATTCGACCAGCGCCGCCTTGAGCTGTCCGGCGGAAGCCAACTGCGCCCACGGAGGCAACTCACCGAAGTCGTCTTCAGGCAACTTCATCGCGTCGTTGCGCTGTTCGGCTTCGAGCATCGCGGTCACTCGGCTGTCGGAGGTCGCTCGGCGAGTTCGGTCCTGCGCCCAATTCCTCAAGGCGAAAATCTTGTCCTCCATCGTCTTCGACAACGGCACGGTCGAACGCCAGGCTCGTTCGAGGTCTTCATACGACAGAACGTGTCCCTGTCCGAAGGCGTCGATCAGCGCGGTCACGATGATCTGCTCCAGCTCGGCACCACTGAAGCCGTCGCTGCGCTGAGCCAAGTCGTCAATGTCGAACTTCTCCGGGTTCCAGCCGCGTTTCTTGAGATGGATGCCGATGATGTGCTTCCGCTCCTCGAAGTTGGGGAGATCGACGAAGAAGAGCTCGTCGAAGCGTCCGCGCCGCAGCATTTCTGGCGGCAGGTTCTCGACCGAGTTCGCCGTCGCCACGACGAAGACGGGCTTCTGAATCTCGGCCATCCAGGTCAGGAACGTGCCGACGAGTCGGAGCATCGTCGCATCGGGACCGCCGCCCGCGTCACCCTCCACACCCGCGAAGCCCTTTTCCATTTCGTCGAGCCACAGCACGGCGGGGGCGATCGACTCGACGAGATGCAGCACGCTGCGCAGGTTCCGCTCGGACTCGCCGCGCTGATTACTGAGCAGCGTGCCGATGTCGAGTCGGATCAGCGGGAAGCTGAGTAAGCGCGCGGTCGCGCGCGCGGTGAGGCTCTTTCCACAACCCTGCACACCCAGCAGCAGCATCCCCTTGGGAAGCGGCACGCCCTGCTCGCGGGCGCGCGGGGAGTAGGCCAGTGCCCGCTGCGACAACCAATCCTTCAACTGGTCAAGGCCCCCGATGTCGCCGACTCCCTCTTCCAAGTCGTAGAACTCAAGAAAGTCCGAACCCGACGCGAGCGTGCGCTTCTCGGCGATCAGGGTCGTGAAGACATCGTCATTCAATTCGTCGCGGCCATGCAGTGCCCGCCGCCACGCCTTGCGAGCCTCCTGCGCCGTCAGCCCCATCACCGCCTTGATCAGCCGGTCTTCATCGTCGGCCGACAGGTTCATTCCGCCTGCTTTGTCCCCTCGTCCCGGCTCTGCGGGGAGAGGGCTAGGGTGAGGGGTTCTTCCGTCACTCTCGGTGCGCAGTTCCGCCAACAGATGGTCGAACTCGTCGCGCAGGTCTTCATAAGCGGGCAGCGGCAGTTCGAGCTTCACCGAGTCCTTCACCAACTCGACCGGCACCACCGTGACCGAACCAAAGAAGATGATCGTCTTCCGCTGTGCGACCAAGTCGGGCAGCGAGTCCCTCAACTGACGCACGATCAACGGATCGCCCAGATACGGATGAAAGTCCTTCACGAGAAAGACGTGATCCTCGGGGAAGGCGGCCAACTGCGACACCAACAACTGCGCCGAGGGGACATCGCTTCCATCGCCGCTCACCGGCGGTTGCAACCCGTGCGTGATCGTCCACGTCACAAGACCACGTTCCAGTTCGAGCACCAACTCGGCCAACTCCCGCTCCCACCGGTCCTCCTCCCACGTCTTGAGAAAGAGCAGGGGATACCCGGCCAGTACACGGGATCGCAGATCGTCCAGAACGGCTTCAGTTTTCATGGTGGTTGATGGTCGGGGGTTGAAGGTTGAAGGTTGAAGGTTGAAGGTTGAAGGTTGAAGGTTGAGCAGCGGTTTGGAGTCGGTGTCTGGTTTCTGGCTGGTGATCGCTTCCGACCATCAACCCTCAACCCTCAACCTTCGACCATCAACCCACCACCACACCCTTCTTCAAAATCAGATTCGCATAGATCGCGGTTTCGCCCGTCGCGACGATGGCGTACGCCGAGCGGGCGAAGTCGTAGAACCGAAACCGTTCGACGGGTTTCAACTCCATGTCGCGGCCTTCGTGTTTTTGCAGCAGCGCGCGGTACTCGGACCAGATCGGCGGCTCGGGCGTGGTTGGATCGACCGGCTCCATCACACTGGCCGGGTGATCGACGAACGTGTCCAGCGGGAAGAACTTCAGGATCGCATCGAGCATCTCGGGGACGCCGTGTCCGTCCGCCCGCACGATCCGGTGGGCATGCGACTCGGCGGGAAAGTTGCCGTCGGCCAGCACGATCTCGTCCCCGTGACCCATCCGCATCAACACGGACATCAGCTCGGGAGAGATGCAGGGAGGAATGAGCTTCAGCATCGTTGTTGTCAGTCCAGAAAACGTGATTCAAGATCGGCGACGATGATAGCCGCGAGGCGACGCCAGCCAAAGCGGACGCGAAAATAGGTGACCGGTAGAAATTGTCCTACCGAAAATCGAAGCCTGACGCGCAAGCGAAGGACGCCCGACTACCGAAAATTGAAGCCTGACGCGCAAGCGAAGGACGCCCGACAACTGATCCTTCGCTTGCGCGTCAGGCTTCGATGGGCGAGCTTTATCCCGCCGCTCGCCTCGTTAGAACATTCTCTGCACGGCGGCTATCATTCCACACGCGACCGAAAGTGCTCACCAGAACCGAATGTCTTGCAGGAAAACCGATGAAGATTCACGAGTATCAAGCCAAACAACTGCTGGCTGCGGCCGGGGTGAAGGTGCCTCGCAACGTCGTGGCCAGGACGCCCGATGAGGCCGCCGCCGGGTTCACTCAACTGGCTGGAGAACTGGCCGTGGTGAAGTCGCAGATTCACGCCGGCGGTCGCGGCAAGGGCCGTTTCAAGGAGCAACCGAATCAGCCGGGTGTCGTGCTTGTCAAATCGGCCGAGGCTGCGAAAGACAACGCGGCGAAGATGCTCGGCAACACGCTCGTCACAATCCAGACGGGTGAGGAGGGCAAGCAGGTCAGCGTGGTCCTCATCGAAGAGGGCCTCAAAATTGCGAAGGAGCTGTATCTCGGCGTCGTCGTCGATCGCGAGTCGGGCGGGCCGATGCTGATCGCATCATCGGAAGGCGGCATGAACATCGAGGACGTGGCGCACAACACGCCCGAGAAGATCATCCACGAGGCGTTCGATGTCGAAGCGGGGCTGCTCGGTTATCAAGCCCGCAACGTGGCGTACCGGATCGGCCTCGAAGGCGTCGCCGTCCGCAATGCCGAGAAGCTGTTGAAGCAACTCTGTCAGTTCTTCATCGATCGCGATTGCAGCATGGTCGAGATCAACCCGCTCGTCGTGACGGCCGACGGCGATCTGGTCGTGGGCGATGCGAAGGTCACGTTCGACGACAACGCCATGTTCCGGCATCAAGACCTGCTGCCGCTCCGCGACCTCAACGAAGAGGAACCGAACGAAGTCGCGGCTCAGAAGTTTGGGCTGAGCTACGTGAAGCTCGAAGGGAATCTCGGCTGCCTCGTCAACGGAGCGGGCCTCGCGATGAGCACGATGGACATCATCAAGTATCACGGCGGCGCACCGGCCAACTTCCTCGACGTTGGCGGCGGCGCAAACGTCGAGCAGGTCACGGAAGCCTTCCGCATCATCCTCGCCGACCCCAACGTGAAGGGCGTCTTGGTCAACATCTTCGGCGGCATCATGAAGTGCGACACCATCGTTACCGCGCTGCTGTCGGCTTACGACACCATCGGCATCAAGGTGCCGCTCGTCGTCCGCCTCGAAGGGACCAACGTGGAACTCGCGAGAAAAATGCTGGCCGAGAGCGGCAAAAAGATCACCATCGGCACCGACCTCACCGACGCCGCCAAGAAAGCCGTCGCATCACTCGGGGCATAAATCCACTCACCACGGAACACACGGAAAGGCACGGAAGAAGTCAGAAGTCGAGTTTTCATTTCCGTGCTCTTCCGTGTGTTCCGTGGTTCAGCCTCTTCCATTCAAGCACACACCGAATTCATTCAGGCGGTCCAACGTTATGAGCATCCTTGTCGATCAGCACACGAAAATCATTTGTCAGGGCATCACCGGCAAGTCCGGGTTGTTTCACTCGCAACAGTGCCGGGCCTACGCCCAGGAGCATCGTCCCGGTGAGAACGTCTTCGTCGGCGGGTGTACTCCCGGCAAGGGAGGGACCGAGATCGACGGCTTCCCCGTCTTCAATACGGTCGAAGAGGCGGTCAAGAAAACGGGAGCCAACTGCTCGCTGATCTTCGTCCCTCCGCCATTCGCCGCCGACGCGATTCTTGAGGCGAACGACGCCGGGATCGGGTTGATCGTCTGCATCACGGAGGGGATTCCGGTCCTCGACATGGCTCGCGTGCATCGGGCGATGCAGGGGAGCAAGAGCCGCCTGATCGGACCGAACTGTCCCGGCATCATCACCCCCGGCGTGGCGAAGATCGGCATCATGCCCGGCTACATTCACCAGCCCGGCCCCGTGGGACTCATTAGCAAGAGCGGCACGCTGACGTATGAAGCGGCCTGGCAGTTGGGGAACGTGGGCCTCGGCCAATCGACCGCCATCGGCATCGGCGGCGACCCGATCATCGGCACGACCTACATCGACCTCCTTGAAATGTTCCAGGCCGACCCACAAACCGAATCGATCCTGCTGATCGGCGAAATCGGAGGCAACGCCGAAGTCCAGGCCGCCGAGTACATCAAAGCCCACGTCACCAAACCATGTGCCGCCTTCATCGCGGGAGCCACCGCTCCCCCCGGCAAGCGCATGGGCCACGCGGGAGCCATCATCTCCGGCGGCAGCGGCACCGCCGCCGAAAAACAAGCGGCCCTCGAAGCGGCCGGAGTCGAAGTCGCCCCAAGCCCCGCCGACATGGGCGCGGCCGTTCAGCGTGCGATTGCGAAGAGGAAGTAGTCACAATCCGCCACCCCGCGATTCCATGCGGAAGATGGGATCGAGATGAACAACGGATGTCGGGAACCGATTGGACGAACACCGATTGAGCGAACATAAAGCAGCGGATGCTGGAGGTGAGTTGATGGCACGAGAGATCTGGTCCTTCTTTACCGGCGCGGGTGGACTGGATCTCGGACTGGAGCGTGCCGGGCTGGCCCCGACACTCTCCGTCGAGATAGACGGTGATTGCTGCGAGACGATGCGGCTCAATCGCCCTGAATTGGATGTGTGGGAAACTGACGTGTGTGGTCTCGATGCCGCTGCGTTGAGGGAACATCGGCAACACTCGGCAGATGTCTTTCTCATGGTGGGTGGGCCACCGTGCCAGAGCTTTTCATCCGGCGGTAAGCGGGCCGCGCTGTCGGACCCGCGAGGCAATCTGATTTACACCTATCTTCGCCTGATCGATCAGGTGCGTCCCAAGTATTTTGTGTTGGAGAACGTCGCTCAGTTGGTCACGGCGGCCATCAAGCATCGCCCCATCTCGGAACGCCCCGGCAAGGCGTGGAACCTCAGTTCGTATCACAAGAGTCGTTCGCAGGGCGATCACACCGTGCCGCCCATGGAACCGGAAGAACTGTCCGGCTCTGCGATCCGACAAGTCTTTTCTGAGATGCGTACGCTGGGTTACACACTGAACTTCGCCGTGTTGGATGCTGCCGATTTTGGTGCGGCACAGCATCGCTACCGGTTTGTCATGCTGGGGGCGCGCGAAGGACAACCGGTCGCAATGCCCAAGGCAACGCACGGGGTGTTTGCCACGACGAGAGCGGAATGGCAAACACTTCGAGACGCCATCTTCGACTTGCGTCTCGATCCCGGTCCGCACTCCGAATATACGCCCGAGATGGCGCGGTATTTCGCACTCGTCCCCCCCGGCGGAAACTGGCGTCACTTGCCCGATAAGCTTCAAGTAGAAGCGCTCGGTTCGGCCGCTTTTGCGGCAGGCGGTGGTAAGACCGGATTCTTCCGACGGCTCTCGTGGGACGCCCCATCGCCCACCATCACCGGCCGGTCGAATCGCAAAGCCAGTGCGGTCTGTCACCCCGATACGATCCGACCACTCTCCGTCCGAGAGTCTGCCCGCTTACAGGGTTTTCCCGACGATTGGCCGTTCGCCGGTTCGATGAGCAGCCAGTACATGCAAGTTGGAAATGCGGTCCCAGTCGATCTCGGAGCCGCCATCGGAGCCGCCGTCGTTCAACACGAGGGACATCGCTCTCAGTCCGAACTCACCGCCGTGACAGACTTCGACCAACTGCTCTTCCACGCGACCGAACGACTGCGTTCCACCGCACGGAACAAACGAGGTCGCAACCCTCGCCAGAAACTCTTGTTTGCGGAGTCACTCGCGGAGGCGGACGAATGAGCCGAGTGCAGCACGTACCGGCAGGCCATCCGCTGAACCGTCTGGAATCAAACTTGAAGGCTCGTTTCATCCAAGCGCAGGGCGAGATGATCGACTTCGAGTTTGCCGCCTCCGGCGCACTACTCCGCCGCGTGTTTGATGATTTGAAGATGACGCTGGAAATCCCGGAGTCGATGGCCGACCAACCGGTTCGCGGTATCTCGGACCTGAACTACAAGAACCTCGTCACTTTCTTTGGCGACCTCCTTCGCGCC
The DNA here is from genome assembly GCA_043738825.1 of Schlesneria sp. Classification (GTDB taxonomy): domain Bacteria; phylum Planctomycetota; class Planctomycetia; order Planctomycetales; family Planctomycetaceae; genus Schlesneria. The sequence goes on along the minus strand of JAYUFF010000386.1, from coordinate 4,296 downwards.
AACAATGTTCCGGAGCAAGCCAATCGCCGACAGGCGGCGAGCCTTGCTCATCGCGTGCAGCTATTGCGGGCTTTTCGCGATCCAGACCAAATCGTTCGTGATACTTGCGACAAGGTCTCGGAAATTGTTGCCGGATTCCCGCGCCGCGCCGAAGATATTCAGCGTGGGCGTAATCCCGGCGATGTTCTCGACCCCTACATTCTTGCGGCCTCACAGTACTTGGTTTATGGGGGTGATCTGGAAGGAACATTCACCGCCACGGTGGCACACAAGATTTTGATGATGATCGAAGGTCTGCTGGGTTATCTGCACGAAGACGTGATCGGGGCGATGCGTGGGAATGTGCGCGCTCCGGAGCCGCGCGGAGTGGACCAAGAAACGCTCGACCCCGCGAGCCATCCGTTTCCCGGCGCTGACATCGTGCAACCTCCGCTCGGAAAGGCACGGCCACTGCGATTTCATCAGGTGAAGAACAAGACCGGTTCCGCCAAAGGCGGCGATGGCAGTCGGCCCGGTCTTCAGTTGCTGGAGTTGCAGCGGCTGTATGGCGGCGAAATCTTCTATGACGCTCTGATCGGAAATACCCTGCGGGGCCATCGTTCGATGGCAGGCGTTCTCCGAGCGGCACCCGGTGCAATTGTGCTTGTTGGCGAGTCCGCCTTTGAAGCACTGACCGGATCGTCGATCGGCCCCGAACTCTTGCTTCGGCTATATCAGGCCGCCTTTGAAGTGTCAGCGCAACAGAGCGGATACCGGATTCAAGATGTCGTCGAGGCGGTCTATGGCACATTCCGACAACGAGCCGCTGACGCTGGAGAAACATTTCTTGACGCCATTCTGCACGATGCCATCAGCGGCCTTCCAGAGGAACAAGATAGCCGCGTGTTCCGTAGAGGTCGCAACAAAGTGGATCAATGAAGATCGCAACGTGTGAGCGATTCAGCCTGCAAATTAAGAAAGCCAAACATGCCGACCACTCAGCTCGACCAATTGAAACAGTAGTCGTAGGGTGGGCACGGCCCACCATGATCGTTGTTGCTGGTGGCGATGCCCACCCTATAAAGCTATAAAGCTACAAAGCAGGTTCGATTGGCTGAGATGGAGTTTGACATGCCCAGACGCGGAGCGTCCGCCAGTACCGAGTATGTTCGAGCCGATCATGCGGCCGTGCGCACCTCGCACTTCATCTTTAACCAATTGATTCCGTACATCGGGAACAAGCGAAAGTTGCTCGGTCTCATTGAACGGGCGCTGTCGCACACCGCACGAACTCACCCACCGACACTGCTCGATCTGTTCAGCGGCAGCGGCGTTGTGGCTCGGCTGGCGAAGACGCTCGGATACCGGGTGTTCGCCAACGATTGGGAGCCGTACAGCCGCAGCATCAACGGCTGCTACATCGCCTGCAATCAGCCGCCGCCGTTTGTGCGGCTCGGCGGCTACGAGCAGGCGTTGGCGACGTTGAACTCGCTCGCGCCGCGCATCGACTGGGTCACGAATCATCTCTGCCCGAGAGACGATGAGAACTACGACATCGCCGTCGATCGGATGTTCTACATGCGCAAGAACGGCATGAAGATCGACGCCATTCGTCACCAGCTCGAACTGTGGCGTGAGGACGGCACGATCGATCAACCGGAATTCGATTGCCTGCTCGCGCCGTTGCTGTATCAGGCGTGCTATCGCAGCAATACCAGTGGCGTCTTCAAGGGCTTCCACAACGGGTGGGGAGGCCAGACGCAAACGGCGTTGTACCGCATCGCGACCGACCTGGTTCTGACACCGGCCGTGTTCCTCGACAACGGTCACGAGAACCAAGTCTTGTGTGGAGACGCCCAACGGATTGCGGAGGAACTGCCGGACGAGGTCGATGTCGCCTATCTCGACCCGCCGTACAATCAGCATCCCTATGGCAGCAACTACCACGTGCTGAATTCGGTCGCGTTGTGGGACAAACCCCACCTCGACCGGACGATTACGACACACGGCACGAAGTCCGCCATCCGCACCGACTGGCGCACGCTGCGGCGCAGTGCATACAACCACGGGAGCGAAGCCGCCACCGCCTACCGCCGCCTGGTCGAGACGCTTCGCGCCCGCTTCATCCTCACCAGTTACAGTACCGACGGAACGATTCCACTGGACGACCTCCTGGCTGCCAATGTGGCCAGGGGTCGAGTTCGGGTCGAGATGCAGGGTTACAAACGCTATCGAGTCAGTTCCCAACGATTCTCGGACAAGCCGATGAATGTGGAGGTCATCGTGATCGTCGATACGCATTCCAAGGCCGATCTCGGTGTCGATGAGTTGCATCGCGCCATTGTTGACACCGAGGAATCCGTTCTGAGCAAGCATCCTGAGTTGGCCGTGCCAACCGAGACACAACGAACGCTCTTCTAATCCGAATAGGAAAGTGTGTATGTCCGAAAGTGAACGGCTTCGGCTTTCACGAGCCAACACAGTCATCAACGCCACTTCCAAAGAGCAGGAAAAGGAAGTCATTAAAGCGTTGCAAAGTGTCGTTGCATCACTGTACGAGAAGTTTGGCTCTCAGATTGTCGTGGAACACGAGAAGAAATGGTTGTTGAGCGACATTGTCACGGGATTGCGAATCGCTTTTCCAGACGTGAAGTTTCACCATCACTTTGACAGCAGTTCGATGAACCCAGATGGTGGTGTTTTGTTCCTCCGTGCTAAGAAAGGAGACAAAGCGGCTTTTCCAATCCTCATTGCAGAAGTCAAGAATCAAGGTACGAATGACCGACGTGCGGAGGAGGGACTGGGAAAGCAAGCGAAAGGAAACGCCATCGAACGGTTGGGGAAGAATGTCATCGGACTACGGGCGGCTTTGCTGAACGAGAGCATCTTTCCATTCGTGTGCTTCGGGTATGGCTGCGACTTTGAGCCCGATTCCTCCATCCTCGACCGGGTGAGCACGATTGCGATGTTCGGACCGTTGAATGAAATCCACCTCCACAACGAACAGGGCGGAAAGTTCAATCGCGGCAGCTTCTTTTTTCGCGGCAAGAGATGGACCGTCGATGAGATGCACAATGTCATGTTTCAAATTGCCGAGCGTTCCGTGCAGTACTACTTCTCAAAATACGGTGAATCACAATTCAGATAGGTGACAGTTGGGCACCGCCCACACTACAGAAAGCTAACCCATGCCGACCACTCAGCTCGACCAATTGAAACAGTTCACCATCGTTGTCGCCGATACCGGGGACTTTGAGTCGATGAAGCAGTATCAGCCGCGCGACGCGACGACGAATCCGTCGTTGATTCTCGCGGCGGCGTCCAAGCCCGAGTATGCGTATCTCGTCGATCAGGCGGTCGCGGATCGGAAGAGTTCGGGGCTGACGGGGGCGAAGCGGGTCGAGGACATCATCGACCATGTGCTCGTCAATTTCGGGATGGAGATTCTGAAGATCGTCCCCGGCCGCGTCTCGACCGAGACCGACGCCCGTCTCTCGTTCGACACGGCCGGAACGCTGGCGAAGGCTCGGCAACTGATCGCGCTCTACGAAGCACGCGACATCCGGCGCGAGCGGGTGCTCATCAAGATCGCCTCGACGTGGGAGGGGATTCGTGCCGCCGAAGTCCTCGAACGCGAGGGGATTCACTGCAACCTGACGCTGCTGTTTTCGTTCGCGCAGGCCGTGGCGTGCGCTGAGGCGGGCGTGCAGCTCATCTCACCGTTCGTCGGACGCATTCTCGACTGGTACAAGGCCGCGATGAAACGCGATTACGCCGGGGCGGAAGACCCCGGCGTCGTGTCGGTCACACAGATTTACAACTACTACAAAAAGTTCGGCCACAAGACCGAGGTCATGGGAGCCAGCTTCCGCAACAAGGGTGAGATCACCGAACTGGCCGGCTGCGACCTGCTCACGATCAGCCCCGCGCTGCTGGGTGAACTCGCGGCCTCGACCGATCCATTGACGAGGAAGCTCGACGCAACCGCTGCCAAGTCGCTACCACTAGACAAAGTGACGCTCGACGAAAAATCATTCCGCCTCCAACTGAACGACGACGCGATGGCGACCGAGAAGACCGCCGACGGCATCCGCAAATTCTCCGCCGACATCGTGAAGCTGGAGCAGTTGATTGCGGCGAAGATTGGTTGAACGCGTTAGCTTGGAGCCGTCAATTTCAAAAGTGGTGAGCCGGGTGGCATCAGCCCAATGACACTCACTTTGATCAGCCGGAACGCGCTAGCGTCCGGTTCGGACACATGAACTAGAAGCGGTTTCAAAACCGTAGCCACGTTCGCCAGAACGTGGGAAAACCCGC
>JAYUFF010000385.1:0-2149 GCA_043738825.1 Schlesneria sp. | reverse complement strand
AACAGCCTTCACGTCCTCGCACGGCCACGTCGAGACTCCGTGACCGTGGCACCCCAACTTGAAACAGGCGATGGCCCTGGCACCCTGCGGCTCATTCGCCACGAGAATCAACACGGATGGCGGAGAGCCGAAAACGTCAGCTCGTGCAGATCACCCGGTTCGTGATCGTGCCGGATTTGTTTGCGATGCTCAGTCGTGATGAGCGGAGCCTGCTCTGAAGCCACTGGTGGCTCGAAGCAGCCGCCCGTGGCACTCAAAATGGCCGCAGCATCTGGCGCAGGGTGCCGTTGATGTCTTGGCGATCGCTCCTTGAAGGGCTATTCGGGGGTGAGTACACTTCGGCCCAACCGGTGTCGGCTGGCCGGGTTTGGCGGCGGAAATGAGTTCTCGCCGCGATGTGGCTTCCCTTGGCTTCCTTCTGTCTCCGCGAGCCGTCATGCCGCAGATTGTTGAGATTCGCACAGCCGACGATCCGCGCGATGTCATTCACCGCGCCTGCCAGCTTTTGGCGGAAGGTCAGCTTGTCGCGTTTCCGACCGAGACGGCCTACATCGTGGCGGCCGGGTCGCTCAGCGGACCCGGCGTGCAGCGGTTGCGAACGCTGTCGGCGGGGCAGGCGGTGTTGGCATTGAAGTCTCCCGAAGAGGCTCACGACTACCTGCCGAACATGCCCGCCACGGCGGACAAGCTGGCCCGACGCGCCTGGCCGGGACCGCTCACGATGGAGTTTGCCGCCGCGTCGCTCGACGGGCTGTTTCGCGAATTGCCGGAACCGACGCGCGCCTTGCTCGGTGGCGAGACAGCATCTGTCGGACTGAGGGTCGCCGCTCACGAAGCTCTGCTGCACGTTCAGCGGCTCTGCCCCGCGCCGTTGATCGTCACGGCCGACAAGGGGGTGAAGCGGCCACTGCCTCGCACTGCCGCCGAAGTGGTCGAGCGATTTGGCGACGCGGTCTCGCTCATCATTGACGACGGGCCGTGTCGTTATGGTGAACCGACGACGACGATCCGCTTCGCCGGTGATCGGTGGAGCCTCATCGAGCAGGGAGTGATCTCGTCGCTGAACCTTGATCGTTTGACGAGTGAGATATTTTTGTTCGTCTGCACGGGCAACACATGTCGCAGTCCGATGGCCGAGGCGTTGTTTCGGCGTCGGTTGGCCGAGCGGCTGAAGTGTGCCGACGACGACCTGATCGATCGCGGTTACGCCGTCCTGTCGGCAGGACTGTCGGCTGGCGCGGGCGGGCCCGCCAGTGGTGAAGCGGTCACCATACTGGCCGATGAGGAGATCGACCTGCGGTCTCACGAAAGTCAGCCGGTGACGGCGCGACTGCTCCAGCAGGCCGATCACATCGTGACGATGACGCGCGGGCATCAGCAGGCGATCCTGAATGAGTATCCCGAACTGGCCGCGCGTGTCAGAATGCTGTCGCCGGATCGAACGGACATCTCCGACCCTTACGGTGGCGGGTTGAGAGACTACAAATCCTGCAAGGCTGAGATCGAACGTCATGTGCAGATCCTGGTCGATCAGTTACCACTTTTCGCCTGACTGCGTGAATCCAGAAACACCATCGACGGGATGCACGTTTTCAGTCCAGACCTTGAACGAGAACCCATGAAAATCGCCGTTGCAAGTGACCACCGAGGCTTCAACATCAAGGACAAGATTCTGTCCCAGGTGACGCAGCTCAATCACGAGGCTCAAGACTTCGGCCCGTCCTCGTCTGACACCTGCGACTACCCCGATTTCGGAGCGAAGGCGGCGAAAGCGGTCTCGGACGGCCAGGTGGATCGCGCGATCCTGATCTGCGGTTCGGGCATCGGCATGAGCATCGTGGCCAACAAGTTCCGGGGAGTCCGCGCCGCGCTGTGCCATGACGACCTGACGGCCGAGATGAGCCGGCGGCACAACGACGCGAACATCCTGTGCTTGTCGGCCGACCTGCTCGGAGATCGCCTCGCTTCTCACATGGTTGAGTTGTGGCTGGAGACTCCGTTTGAAGGAGGCCGCCACGCCCGCCGCATCGGCAAGATCGCCGACTACGAACGACAAGCCGATGCGCCGCCCGAATCGGGTCCACCATGCTAGAACAAACCTCAAAACCAGCCCGACGCGCCAGCGAGGGCTTCAACTCCCCTCACTCTC
>JAYUFF010000384.1:0-2151 GCA_043738825.1 Schlesneria sp. | reverse complement strand
GGAAACGGAACCGACTCGACGCAAGCCGACGAAGGCCCCCCGCGAAGCGGACGAGGAGCACGAGGCCGAGCCCCGCTCCACGCCCCGCAGATCGCGCGATCCCAACGACAGTTCCCCACCGACGGAAACGGAACCGACTCGACGCAGCAAGCCGAAGACATCGAGGGCTGCTGACGAAGAGATCGCGACCGAATCGCGCCGCAGTTCCTCCAAGCCGCGCGATGCCAGGAGTGATCCCAAGCCGACGGAGACGGCTCCCGCGAAAGCCAAGAGTCACAAACCACTCCCTCCCAAACGACAGCCGGTCGATGAGTCTGTCGAGACCGAGAAAAAGAGTTTCAGCCCCGAGACACTGAAGTACCTCGGGGCCGTGTTTGGGGTGATCGTTGTCATTGGTGGGCTGGGTTGGTTGATCCAGGCCTACAGCGGCAATGTCGGCTTCGACGACAACCCATTCGCTGGGGCACCCGACTCCAAATCGGCGCATCAGGCAGCGGCCGTGGCGGCGGGAGGATCGAAGGGGACTGGCAAGCCCAGCGATCAGGCCACCGATCCAGCGACCGGCAACACGGCGGGAGCGACCCCCAAAACGACGGGGCCTGTCGCCGATTTCGACGTTGAGGCGTTGCCCGCGTGGGCTTCCCGAGACGCCGAGCCGACGGGTCTGCCGATCCTGACCGTCGGCTCGGGAGCCAAGACGGCGACTCATTTCCCTGCGCTCGATGAGGCTCTCCGCGCCGTGCCGAATGCCGGCGCGATTCTCAAGCTGGTGGGAGGCGGTCCCTTCCCGCTGTCGTACATCGAGCTGACCAACGTCAAGCGGCTCGTCGTGATGGCCGCGTCCTCGCAGGACAGGCCGGTCATCGCCCTCAAGCCCGCCGAAGGACAGGGGACTGCTGGAATCAAGCTGGTCGAGGGAACGTTGGAGGTGCGCGGCGTTCACTTCACGCTGGATCGCAATCAGTTTCCAAACGGTGCGAAAGTTTTGGAGGTGCTCGACGGTCAGTTGTTCGTCCAGCAATCATCGTTCACCGCGACGGGTCCGGATTCCGTCTCGACGGTCGCGATGGTCATGGGCAGCACTCAAGATTCGTCCGCCGAGCCGCGTCTCGTGCCGAGCGTTCTCGTCGATCGAGTCGTCGTGCGCGGAGACGGTCTGAAGGGCCTGGTCATTCAACGTGCGAACGCGGATGTCGTCGTGCGCGATTCGCTGCTGGTGACCGGGTCCGCAGCGGTCGTCGAGTTGACGGGCCATTTGGTCGCAGGAGTCGCCGATGTGGTGACGCACAAGCCGCGGCGCATTGTGCGCGTGATTCGTTCCACGCTGTACAGCCGTCGGTGCGCCTTCGATCTGTCTTCGACCTCGGACTCGGGCAGCAAGCCCCCGCGCACGGATGTCGTGTTGATCGATTCGCTCTGCTGCGCGCAGGGCGTGGCCGAGAACTCGTCGCTCATTCTGGCGGCACGCTGGCCGCAAGCCCGATCGACAACCGAAGGCTGGCTGACGCGACTGAAGTGGACCTCGAAAGGATCGCTCTATCTGGGCTTTGAGCAACTGGTCGATCTCGGCCCGGATTCCTCGTTCAAGGTGAGCGACGCGACGACGTGGCAACGCCTGTGGAATGCCAAGCACGACATCAAGCAGTTTCAAAAGCTGACGTTTCCCGATGCGGCACCGGTTGACTTGAGTGCCGTCTCTCCGCAGGAGTTCGATGCCAGCACGCTGACCTATCGCGAGATCAAGTCGAGCAGCGGCGGATGGCCCGGTTGCCCGATCGACAGGCTGTCAGTGCCCGACGCCATGTCACAGCAACGCGCCGCCGTTCTGGCGATGCGACCGCGTCTGCCAACAACGTTCCTCCAGCCGGCCGATCCGGCTTCGATCAGGAAGATCGATCTGAAGAAGCAGGACTTGGGGCTGGTGCTCAACAGCAACGACTGGCCCACCGGGACACTGTTTGAAGCGTCGGGCAACGGCCTGTGTTCGATGTCGCCAGCGAAGATCGAGGGCAAGGCGGTGCGAATCTTCTTTCGCCAGATCGACGGTGCCCCGCTGAAGCTCCAGGCGAGGACGAGCGATGGCAAGGCCCCGGATGCTTCGGCACTGTTCTCGATCACGCGCGGATCGCTCGAACTGACGAACGCGGTTGT
>JAYUFF010000383.1:0-5690 GCA_043738825.1 Schlesneria sp. | reverse complement strand
CTGACGCCACCCGGCTCACATGCCAGAATCTTTTTCGGGACCACTCGTGCTTCGTCACAGTTAGCAGCCTGTTGAAAAACGTAAGACGGGCACTCCTGCCCGTCGGTTTTCAAGCTGAAAGACGGGCAAGAGTGCCCGTCCTACAGGGTTATTCAACAGGCTGCTAAGAATGGGGGTTGTTGTCGTCGCCACGTTCGCCAGAACGTGGGCGAGACCCTAGATAGACCCCACGCTCTGTCGAGCGTGGCTAGCCCCAAGATCAAACTGTGACAAAGCTCTAGGCGGCGCGGCGTTCGATGTCGTGCTGGCCCCTGCTCTCGACGGGCTTCTTCGGCACATGCGTCCAGCGCGGCACTGAGAACAGATAGCAGCAACGATGGCAGCGGACGGAGTTCATCAGGAACGAGATCACTCCCGAATTGCCGTTGCGGCTGGCATAGACATCATCACACTTGCATCGTGGACATTTCATGGTCGGGGTCTCCGAAACAGCGAGCCGGTCGGAGGATCGTTTCTACGAACGAACTGACCGCCCTTGTCTGCGGCTTATAGGAACCCACGGGAATCTTGAAAACCCCAGTTGTAGCCGCCCGCCCGCACTCCCTTTGTTGAATCTGGGAGATTGGGTGCCACGGTCACGGAGCTTCGACGTGGCCGTGAGATTGGGAATCCGCCTTCACGTCCTCGCACGGCCATGTTGAAGCTCCGTGACCGTGGCACCCTCATTTGAACATGGCGATTGATTGCCGCCCGTGGTCCGTCTCTCGCGGTCACTCTGCTTTAGAGCCGGTGTACTTCTCGTACAGCTTCGCCGCGTCAGGATGCTCGGCCTTCAGTTCCTTCAGATCATCGGCCGAGAACTCTTCGGAAGTCTCTTTCCCATCGACGGCCTTCGTGACCTTCACGCGGATTTTACGACCGTCTTCATCGGTGATCTCGATCTTGCGATCATCCAACTCCGCGCGGATCGTGCGAGGGCCGGGTGAGATCGGTCCAAGGTCCGTCGGCGTCAGACGCACACCACCGTTGATTGCGCGGAAGCCGCCGGGGATGGCTTGAATCTGAATCTGCGCGGCCGCACCGCCGGCGATGCCGTTGCCTTGTGCATACTTCTCGTACAGCTTGGCCGCTTCGGGATGCTTCTTCTTCAGGTCGTCGAGGTCCGCCGCCTTGTACTCGTCGGTCTTCGCTTTGCCATCCACCGGACGAGTGTGCTTGAGTTCGATCTCCTTGCCGTTCTTGTCGCGAATCTCGATCTTCTCGTCGCCGCTCTGGACCTCGATCGTGCGGTCTCCCCCATTGAGGACATTGACTCGAACGCTCTTATTGACAACTCCATTGATCGCGTTGAACGCACCGCCAAACGGGTTGGCCAGTTGCTGCGCGTTCCGGATCCGCTCCTCATGCTGCTGCAGCGCCTTGTGAGCCTCGGGGAACTTCTGTTCGAGTTCCTTGGCATCGGCCGCCTTGATGTCGGTCGTTTTTTCTTCGCCGTTCACCGGCTCCTTGATCTTCCCGGAGAACGATCCGTCGGCCGCCCGTTCGAGTTCGATGGTGCGTCCGTTTTCGTTGCTGCTCAATTTCATCGGCCCCCGAGCGGGCGCGGGCACCGCCGGTCCGGCCGCGATGGCCGCCTGTCGCCGTCCCAGTATCTCTTTCAAACGAATGACAGACTTCGCTCGCAACGCCACCGATTTGTTCTCGGATTCAGTGAGCTTGTCGAGCGCCGCCTTGGCTGCGTTTGAAGTGGCTTCATTTTCAGACGCGAGCAGTCGTGCCAGCACGTCGAAGCAGTGATACATCGCAGCGGGCTTGGCCTCGGCCGCCTCTTTCGCCAGCGGTTCGACCGCCTCCTTGCCGAGTTGCAACAGCTTGGTCGTTGCGTCCCGTCGTTGGAAAGCATCTCCGTCGATCAAAGCCTTGATCTGCTGAGCGGCCTCGTCCTGCTTCGCCGCCGCCGGTTCGTCGGCTCTCGTCGATGAGGCCGTCACTGCCAGCCAAAGGATCGCTGAAAGACACACTCCGTATTGCCAAGCTCGTTTCATCGCCAGACTCCTCACCGCAGGAATTGAGTGGCGGCCATCGACCGCTCCCCTCTGAATGCGGTTCGAGTGTAACGTCGCCCGCCCGGTGAAGCGACTTCTCTTTGCGGGCGACCCCGTGAGACGGTGGTGTGCTAATTTGACGAGTGAACTTCAAAACTAGCCCGACGCGCAAGCGAGGGCTGAAGCGAGACGGGAGTGGAAGCCCTCGCTTGCGCGTCGGGCTAGTTAATTCTGGACACAACATCTTCAAATTAGGACACGACCCGCGAGACGGACTGCCGTCGTCCCGCCGCTCCGTCGGCGGGATGTTCGGCCGGCAGAGCGACCGGACTACAGTCACGAGCCACCGCTTCGTTTTACGCCGTGCCGACTCGCGGGTAGAGTATCGCGCGTTTGCGAGACATTTCTGACCGCCCCCCACGTTTTGACCGAGGAGCCTCCCCATGAGTCACCGTTCCAATCGTCGCGACTTCTTGAAGACGACCACGACCGCCGCGCTGGCGGGTGCCACACTTCCCTACTGGTTCACCGCCGAGAGCAATCGCGCGCTGGGCTTCCAAACCGTGAACAGCCGTCCCGTGCTGGGCTGCATCGGGACCGGAGACCGCTGGCACCAGGTGGTCGGTGGCGCGCTGAATTACTCTGACGGCGTGGCTGTGTGTGACGTTGATCGCCTGCACATGGAGCAAGGTCGCGACAAGGTCAAGGAAGCCCAAGCGAAGAAGGGCCAGGATGCCACCGTTGAGATGTACGAGGACTATCGCAAGCTGCTCGATCGCAAGGATATCGACGTGGTAACGATCGTCACTTGCGACCACTGGCACAGCAAGATCGCCATTGAGGCGATGCGGGCTGGCAAAGATGTTTACTGCGAGAAGCCGCTGACCCTCACGATCAACGAGGGCAAGCAGATTCGCAAGGTGCTCCAAGAGACCAAGCGAGTCTTCCAAGTCGGCACGCAGCAGCGCAGCGAAATGGGCCTGCTGTTCCTGAAGGCCGTGGCGATGGTCAAGGACGGACGCATCGGCAAGGTGCAGAAAGTGATTTGTGATATTGGCGGTGCTCCCGGCGCGAGCGACATCCCGGAAGTTGACGTGCCTGCGGAACTCAACTGGGACATGTGGCTCGGTCAGGCTCCGATGGTCAAGTACCGCAGCAAAGCCTCGGGCGGCAAGTACCCGCACGCCCGCACTCACTACGAGTTCCGCTGGTGGTACGAGTACTCGGGCGGCAAGATGACCGACTGGGGTGCGCACCATGTCGATATCGCCAGTTGGGCGCTGGGCATTGATGAATCCGGCCCGATGACCGTCGAAGGCGTTGCCAAGCATCCGTGCGAGTTCAAGGACGGCCACCCCCTCCGCGACGACTGCTACAACGCGGCGACCAGTTTCGACGTGACGGTGATGTGTCCGGGCGATGTGGAGATGCACATCGTCAGTGAATCCAAGGACGGCAACGGCATCCTGTTTGAAGGAACCGAAGGCCGCTTCCACGTCAGCCGCGAAAGGATGAAGGGCAAGCCCGTCGAAGATCTCAAGGAGAAGCCGCTCAGCGAAGAACTGCTGTCGAAGCTGTACAAGGGGAAGAAGCCCGGCAACCACATGGGTAATTTCTTCGAGTGCATCGCCGACCGAACCGACCCGATCTCCGACGTGTACTCGCACCATCGCGCGATGACGACGTGCCATCTGGCAAACATTGCCATCCGCCTCGGTCGCAAAATCACATGGGACTCGAAGACGGAACAGATTGTCGGCGATCCGGCGGCCAACCTGTGGCTCGCCCGCGAACAACGCAAGGGCTACGAGATTGATGTCAGCGTCTGATCGAGTGCTTTCTCCTCTCCTGTCCCCTCGCCCCCGTCTTCGGGGGAGAGGGTTAGGGTGAGGGGGCTTTTTTTCGCTTCCAACCCACAGCCCGGCGTGCCTTCATGCCGGGCTGTGGCACTCTGTCCCAAGTAGGGTGGGCACCGCCCACCATCCCGACAGCAACCAAACACTACGACTGAGCAGCCATCGCCATCATGACCGCCCACTTCCCCGACTTCGCCTCCTTCGAGCAACTCGCTCAAGGTATGAACCTCGTCCCGGTTTATCGGCGATTGGTCAGCGACACGCTCACGCCGGTCAGTGCCTTCTGCCGTCTCGAAGACGGGCCGAACTCGTTCCTATTTGAGAGTGTTGTCGGCGGCGAGCGGATCGGGCGCTACAGCTTTCTTGGCGCGGGACCGTTCCTGCAAATTGACGCTTTTGACCGCAACGTTGTCATCACGCGGGACGGTCAGACGGAACGCAAGACCGTCGATGATCCGCTTCAGTACCTGCACGATCTGCTCGGACAGTATCGTGCTCCGCACGTTCCCGGTCTGCCGAGATTCTGTGGCGGCGCGGTTGGTTACGCGGGATACGACACCGTGCGCTACACCGAACACCTGCCGAACCCGCCACAGGATGATCGGCATCTCCCCGACATGTCGTTCGCGTTCTACGACCGCATGGTGGTCTTCGATCAGATTCAGAAGACGATCCTCGTGGTAGCGTTTGCAAAAATCGGCGGCTCCGATTTGCGAGTCGCCTACGACGCGGCCCGCCAGCGCATTGATGAGACCTGTCAGCGGCTGGCCGTTCCCAACGATGGGCTGCGGCTGACGGACATCTCGCTGGCGACAGACCCTCAACTCGCGTTCCGCTCCAACTTCACACAGACCGGGTACGAAACGGCCGTCGAGAAGTGCAAGGAGTACATCAAAGCGGGCGACATCTTTCAGGTCGTCCTCAGTCAGCGATTGGAACTCGAAACGCAGGCGACGCCGCGCGACATCTATCGCGCCCTGCGCGTCGTGAACCCCAGCCCGTACATGTTTCTCTTGCGCACTTCCGCCGTGACATTGATCGGCTCATCGCCCGAAATCATGGTCCGCGTGGATGAGGGAATGACAACGATCCGGCCTCTGGCGGGAACGCGACGGCGTGGCAAGACTGAGGCGGAAGACATCGCCCTCGAAAAGGAATTGCTCGCCGATGAGAAGGAGATTGCCGAACACGTCATGCTCGTCGATCTCGCCCGCAACGATGTCGGACGGGTCGCCGAGTACGGATCGGTCGCCGTGACGAAGCAGTTCGTCATCGAACGCTACAGCCACGTCATGCACATCAGTTCGGAAGTCGTCGGTCGCCTCGCCAAGGACAAGACCGCTCTTGATGCCCTGCGCGCGGGCCTTCCCGCCGGAACGCTCTCCGGCGCGCCGAAGGTTCGAGCGATGCAGATCATCGACGAGTTCGAGCCTCATCGTCGAGGCCCTTACGGCGGCGCGGTCGGCTACATCGACTTCACCGGTCACATGGACACCTGCATCGCACTGAGAACCATCGTGATGATCGGCCAGACCGCCTACTTGCAAGCGGGAGCCGGCATCGTCGCCGACAGCGTTCCCGCCAGCGAGTACGAAGAGACTCTCAACAAAGCCCGCGGCCTGCTGAAGGCGATCGAAGTTGCCGAACGCCAGTTGTCGTGAGGCTTGCCGCCGCGTCCCGATTCCAGTGCGCCACTGAGCTCGACTTTTGCCATCACGGGGTCAGTGTTAGCGTGCGGGTGAGTTGGCGTTTTTGGTTGGGGGTGAGTTTTTGCATGACCCGCTGGAAT
>JAYUFF010000382.1:0-5695 GCA_043738825.1 Schlesneria sp. | reverse complement strand
CTCTCCAACCGGGAGGCAATGCGTTCTTGCACTGCCTGACCGGCATCGGTGTCGCTCGGAATAACGACCTCGAATTGCTCGTGTACCGGCATGACGTGAATTGGACCGGTGTGGAACGGGATGGAACCGCAGGCCGAACGATGCGGCTGCGGTGGAAGACCGTGATCGAAATCAGAGACCTTCGAGGGCCTCTTCCTGCGTCGATTTGATGTCGAAAATCTTGTTGAGTCGAGTGATCTCAAAGACTTCGTAGATTTCAGGGCGAATGCAGCACAGCCGCAGCTTGGACTTGGCCGCCTTGACCTTCTTGTCCATCGTAATCAGCTTGCCCAACGCAGCGCTGGAGAGGTACTCGACGATGCTAAAGTCGAGAACGATCTTCTTGCGCCCATCTTCGTCAACCAGTGCGAACAACTGGTTTCCGATGTTCTGAATGTTGGTCTCGTCGAGGATCTTCTTATCGACGAATTTGGCGACGGTGACACCACCAATCTCTTCGATATCCAGTCGGCGTTGTCCTGTAGACATGTCGTCCTTCCCGTGCGAGGTGCAACCTCGACCTGAATTGTTCCTGATTCGTCGCCTCGGCCCGAAGCCACTGCGGTTGCACCGCCGCGCAACTTTGCGCCAGCAGATGTTTCCGCAGCCGATTTTCGATGACGCATCGAGTGGCGGCATCATCCAGTCAGATGTAATCGATGTCAAGCGTTGTGTTTCATGTGAGCGTTGCCTTCCGGCGAGTCGTGACCAAGCAACCGTCAAGACCCTTGCGAATTGCCCGGCTTCCGAGTGTTCATCGTGAGCCGTGAGAACCGTTGGCAGAGCGGCAGCCACCAGTCGCCGCACTGTTCAGAAATCGTGACAACGAGCCGGTGGCACCGAGTTCGCTGGGTTGTCCCTTCTGACGGTGAAGCCGTTGTCGAACGGCACTTCTGTTCCGCCGGACCTGCCGGATTATCGAGGTCTGTTGCTGAAACGGGGCTTTGAATGCCTGAAAGGTCTCGGCCAACCATGTTGTGGATTTGCATCGCGACGTTGAGTGTTTGTTCGCTGGTGATGCTCCAAGGCAGCGCCTGCGGCGACGACAAAGTCATCGTCGAACTGAACTCAGGCCGGCGTTTGCGAGCCTCATCCATCGAGATGGACACGCACGATTCGAGTCGTTTGTTGCTGTCGGCGTCCGGTGAATCGATTCTGGTTCGTCGCGAAGTGGCTTGGAGCCGCGTGCGGCGCATTGAGGCGAGTCGTGCGACACTCGACACCCTGGCCATTCCCGGTCAGGTCGAGGTTGTCGCACATGAGGACCGAGCGACTCCCGCTCGTGAGCTGACTCTTCATCTCTCTGCATCCGATGCGGAGAATGCCGCAGCGTTCAAGGCCTTCGTGACGGAACGGCCTCGCTTGCCGAGTCGAATGGCGGCACCGCCAGATGGATTGGACTTCGTCGTACCACCGTCTCCGATTTGGATCGATGAGATCACTTCCTCCGGAGGCTGTTGGAGCAGCGTTCGACCTGCTCCCGGCGTTGTCGCGGGAGTTCGCGATCTCTCGCCGACGGTGACATTCTCTGCCGTGGCGGCATTGCCACAGGCCGCTGAACTGGTCGTGTGGGCGAGGCCGTTCAATCGTGCCGGGCTGGCCGACTGGGATTCACTCGAGGTGTTTGTGCAGGGGCGAACGGTTTCTGGTCGGCCGTGTCCGGTGCGAGGCTCACTCCGTTGCGCGCTCTGGGGGCGACGCCAGGCCGTGGTGAGTGCCTTCGGTAACACGTGGATTGAAGACGCGCGAGAGATCGCGCTCATGGGGCAGTGGTCGCAGTTTGTCGAAGCGTTCGAGGCGGATGAGTCCGGCGTCCAGCGAATCGTGCTGCCGCTGGACCCTCGCGTGCCGGATCACGATCTGACGTGGAGTGCTTACGGATTGCTGGCGGTGGAAATCGAGATCCCAGGGCAGGGACGGCTGGCCACGTCAACCGAACCGATTGCATTGCGACAGCTCGGTGCGATTCGAGGCCGTTCAATTCAGGAGTTTGGATCGTCATTCCTGCCGCAGCAATCGACGAGCGGCAACGTGCGCGCCAGCGGTTCGTGGCCGCAGTCGTTGTCGGGGCTACGGCCAGACCGCCGCCTCTTCTCCGTCCAGCCGTAGCGTCAGGCATTTCGCGCTGCCGCCCGCCTTGAGGAACTCGCCCAGCTCGGTGGCGTGCGGGGTGAAGCCATTCGCGCGGAGATCGGCTTCGAGATTCGGGCAGCCCGCGTTCAGCACCACGTCGCGACCGACGACCACTGCGTTGCAGGCGAACCGTGCCGCCTCGGGTTCGACGACTTCGATCAAGTGTGGAATCTGTGACAGCGCCCGGCGAGCGTACTCGTCGAACGCGGGCGGGTAATAGATGGCCGTGTCGTTCGCGAGCGGACAGAAGCACGTATCGAGGTGGTAGAAATGGTCATCGACGAGTTGCAGCGGGATCGCGCGGCAGCCCATTCGCGCGCCGAGCCATTGCATGGCCGAGGCGTCGCTCCTCACGAGATACCCCGCATACAGCGTGTCTCCGCAAAACAGGGCGTCTCCCGCGCCCTCAAAGTTCTGGCCGTTGGGGAGTGCGATGGTTTGAAAGCCTTGCGACTCAAACCAGGCTGCATCGACGAGAGTCTCCCCCTGGCGAGCCGCATGGCGAAACGACGCAACGAACACCGTGTCGCGCCAGACCAGTCCCGCGTTGGCGGTGAACACCAGATCGGGCAGGCCCTGCACCGGCTGCATCAGGCGGACATCAACGCCAAGCTGACCGAGCAACTCGTACAGCGCCTGCCATTGCGCGCGAGACTGCTCGACATCACTCGGAACATTGCGGTTCATCCACGGGTTGATTTCATATTCGATCCCGTAGAAGTCGGGCGGACACATCAAGATCGTCGGCCGGTTGAACTGAGGCATGCTACCGATCCTCCGCGAATGTTCATGACAAGTAGGTGAAGAAGCCTTGCCCAAAAAATCCGTCCCGACACAAATTGTAGGGAGGGCTGTGCCCACCACAACGCCCGACCGATTGTGGCGGGCACTACAGCTTTTAGACAAAGCCTCGCTGCCCGCAAAGTCGCCCCGCTTTAACCGCACAGCCAAGTTTCAGGTGATCTTCGTACGTCATTCAATCTTGCTGAAGTATTCAGTCCGGCGGGACGATTTCAAAGTGCGGAACCGTTGTTGGTTTTTAACACGGAGGGCGGGTCATGGCGGTCAAGTTGCGCTCGGTCGGACGAGGTTATTGGAATCGGTTCGTGCAGGTCGGAATGGCGAGCCTCGCGCTCGAGGCCACGGCACTGCTCCTCGAACCGGCAAGGCCGGCTCGCGTCCAAGCGGGCGAAATCTACAACGAGACCCTCGTTCCAACGCTGACGGCCCAGAAACCGGACGGCGTCATCCCGGTGGCCGCTGTCGAGGAAACGACCACACCAGCATTGCCCTACGCGATGCAACCGATCGGGCAAACGATGGACGTTCCGTCCGCTCCCTGCAACGGCGGGATGTGCAACTTCGAGGACACCTCGCCGCTCTACGTCAGCGCCTTCGGCGGCGCGAGCTACTTCAACAATGCTGCCAACACCCCTTTCGGCGGAATATACGGGACGCACCTTGCCGCCGACCTGACTGATCGTCTGGGCGTCATGGCCACGGGACTGATCAACAACTACAACGGAGCCACGCAGTACGCCGGTACGGTCGGCGGCTATCTCAACACCAACTACTACGGCGATAAGAGTGAACGATTCGGAGGTGCGGTGTCCTTCGATCAGTTCACGGACACCGGCTTGGGCAGTCCCTATTTGGCACAAGCGCGGTTCCGGGTGGACTACAGGATTCTGCCGTCGGTGATCGCGGCAGTGCAGTACACGGACCCACTGATCGGCAGTAGTACGGCGGTTGTTCCCGGCGCGGGCACGACTCCCTTTCGCTCGCCCCATGTCACTCAGGGCTTTCTCACAGTGGGCGGGACGACCGTGGGAGTTGGCTACGTCGAGGAGGAGCATTCCATGACGTACTCGTTTATGAACACACGGCCACTGACGGACCGCCTGTCCTCCATCGTCAATGCCTCGTATGACCCGAATGTCCACTTGTGGATCGGCTTTGTGGGGATGCAGTTGCAACTGAGTCGGCCGGGGACGGAGCGCTGGATGGCGAGTCGATCCAACTTTCGCGGGGAAAGCCGTGATGTCGTTCGAGGCGGATCATTGGTCGGATCATCGGGCGGCTCTTCCGATTCCAGCTTTAATCAAAGTGATGTTAATGAAAAGATCCGTTATGAACAGATCGACTTGAAGGCGATCCAAGAAGGTATAAGCCGAAGCTTTTACTGAGACGTTTGCTGCCGGTTACCATGAAGGCCCCTATAACTTCCGCTAGAGCGGTGGCAATGAGGAGGGTTTTTGTGTGAAGCGAGCCCCCCCGCGTTCCCGGCGCTTTCCAGATTTTCCCTGCCCGAAGTGACAATAGCCCGGATTATTCATGGTCTCCTCATGGAGGGAACGAAGTGCCGCACATTAACCCGAAGCGTAAGCGAGGTCGAACCGGACAACGCCCTCGCTTACGCTTCGGGTTAGTGTGGGACCATGAATAATCCGGGACACTGCCCACTGCCTTCCCGGGCAGCGTGTCATCAACCCCAAACCGGCCGGTGGAACCGGCCGGACATGCCCGTGATGGCTGGTTTGCCTCTTCGCGACGGAGCTTGAAGTGCAAGTCCCCTCCTGTTTCTGGCTGTGGTGCCGTGTGGTCACCACCGCCTGTCCCTGGCTGGTCGTCAGCGCGTTGTGCTTTCCGACCGCAGGTCTGGCCGACGAGAGACCAGACACCACGGAATCCACCTCGGCCAATAGTGTCCCGGACGCTCGAAGCGTCCGAGACACTGCAAGCACTGACACAAGTTCCATTCGCCGTCCGCTGGGGCCGGACGAGATTCCCGAGAGCCTGCCGGGCCGCTGGAAGGTCAGCCTGTGCATCAAGGCACCCGGACATGCGTGGATTCGCTACGAGAACCTCGACACGGGCGAGGTTCGCTCCATCAGCCGTTATCACCTGTTGGTCGGTGGTTGGGCCGACAAGAAACATCTCCGCTGGCACTATCCCCCCACGACCAAATCCGGCTTGTACATGGATCGCGAGCAGGGCCTCGAGCGCCGACGAGACGGCCAGTACCTGCTGCTCAGCACGATCATCGATGACCCCGTGATCTATCGCGGCGACGGCACGCACGGTCACGGCATGCTCGTCAACAACTGCGTGACGTACACGCGCGATGCGTGGCATGACTACACGGGCGAGTGGTACGACCTGCCCCCCGCTCACGCCCCGGCCGACCTGCGTCATGCCGTGCTGACGCGGCATCCCGAGGCGTTCCGAAGCGAGCCAGCGGATGCGAAGAAGAAGCAGAAATGGTGGAACTGGTGAGCCGGGCGGCGTCAGCGGCTTTGCCTAACAAATCGTTGGGTGGGCATTGCCCACCACAATGCGTTGTGAGTTGGTGGGCAATGCCCACCCTACATTTTGTGAGCCGCCGTATTTGTTAGGCAAAGCCGGCGTCAGCCCCCGGACGCGGTTTGTAGGATGGGCACTCTTGCCCGTCCGGCTTTGGTGTGGAAGAGCGGACGGGCAAGAGCGCCCCTCCCACGAAGTTGATTGTGAACGGGTTCTCGGA
>JAYUFF010000381.1:0-2154 GCA_043738825.1 Schlesneria sp. | reverse complement strand
CGATGTCGCAATAGTTGTGATAGACGATCTCGGTTCCTTGAATCTCCGCGTTGATCGCGGGGAACGCAACGAGGGCATCCACCGTGGCCTTCACGAAGAACGACATGAACCCGAGCTTGATCCCGTACCGCTCGGTGAAAGCGTCCTGATGCTGCTTGCGCAGACTCATGATGGCCGACATATCGACTTCGTTGAACGTCGTCAGCAGTGCGGCGTTCGTCTGAGCTTCCTTCAATCGCGAGGCAATCCGCTTGCGAATGGGACTCATCGCCTGCCGCTTTTCGGAGCGCTCACCGGACGATTTCGTGATGATTGTGCGCGGCGGATCAAAGGCAGCCGACTTGGTCTCCGCTGGCTTGGCGACGATGGTCGGCATGGCGACCGGTGCGGCTGCGGCAGCCACGTGACGCTGAACGTCTTCTTTCAGGAGGCGTCCGCCGGGGCCAGTTGCCTCCACCTGCGAGGCGGCAATTCCATTCTCAGCCAGCGCGCGGGCGGCTGCGGGCATGACGCGAGTCTCGGCGATCACCGCAGGCTTTGACGGAGCGACTGCGGGACGCGCCGCTGCGACAGCCTTTTCATCAATGAGGGCAATGACCTCGCCGATGTCGGCTGAGTCGCCGGCCGCCTTCAGGAGCTTGGAGATGACTCCGCCGGAAGGCGAGGGGATTTTCTGTGTGGCCTTGTCGCTTTCGATTTCAACCAGGTCTTCATCGACAGCGATTGCGTCGCCGACCTGCTTGAACCAATCGACCAGAACGACGGTCGTGACAGAATCGCCGAAGCTGGGGACTTTCACTTCAACAGTCATGGAGTTTCTACATCCTCGGTTCGAGTAACGCGTTCAATTGCAGCAAGTCCACTGGGTTGGCGGACGCATTGAGCAGGGCCGACACTCCGCTCAAAGGTGCCCGCTCGAAGTTTTTTTCGAGGGGCCGATGGCCTCGGTCAGAATTTCGTCCTGTTCCAATTCGTGACTGTGGTGTGAGCCAGTCGCCGGACTGGCGGAGGCGGGTCGCGAGATCCCTGCAAACGGATGGCGGCCAAACAGCGACTGCCCCCACATGACGCGCAGGAATCGCCAGGCCCCCATGTTCTCGGGCTCTTCCTGAACCCAAGTCACGGGCGTTCCGGGGGCGTACACTGACAACACATCTTCGAGTTGCTTTTCCGGGAGCGGGTACAACTGTTCGAGTCTCAGGATGGCGACATCCTTCCGTTCGAGTTCGTCTCGTCGCTTCGCCAGATCGTAATAGACTTTGCCGGAACAGAGCAGAACATGCCGAACGTCTGCCGTGGAAGGGGCCGTGGCATCTGGCAGTACGCGACGGAACGTACCGGTGGCGAAATCGGCGAGCGAGGACAGTGGCATCTTGAGCAGTGATTTCGGTGTCATGACGATGAGCGGCTTGCGCCACTTGCGAAGCACCTGCCGGCGAAGCAGGTGGAACAATTGAGCCGGCGTCGTCGGATTCGCGATCTGAATGTTGTCTTCGGCCGCCAATTGCAGGAATCGTTCCAGCCGCGCACTCGAATGTTCGGGGCCATTTCCCTCAAAGCCGTGAGGCAGCAGCATGACGATGCCACTGAGGCGGTTCCACTTGTCCTCGGCACTGACAATGAACTGGTCGATGATGACCTGGGCGACGTTGACGAAGTCGCCGAACTGAGCCTCCCAGCAGACCAGCCCGTCGGGCGTGTCCAAACTGTAGCCGTACTCGTAGCCCAAGACGCCCGCTTCCGAGAGGCAACTGTTGTGAATCTCGATCGGACCCTGATCCGGAGACAAATGCTGGAGCGGCATGTAGGTTTTGCCGGTCTCGACATCGTGCAGCACGGCATGTCGATGGCCGAATGTGCCTCGCTCGGTGTCCTGCCCGTGCAACCGAACACGGTGGCCTTCCAGGCTGAGTGTGGCCAGCGCCAGAGCCTCACCGCAGCCCCAGTCGAGCAACTGTTGCCCGCTCGCCATCGCGCGTTGCTTTTGGAGCAGACTGATTCGCTTCGGATCGGGATTGAAGATCATCGCGTGGGGAGTGAACCCCTCCGGCAGTCGCGTGAGGGAATCGAGAATCTCGGCCAGCTTCCCAGCGTCCACTCCGGTATCGACCTCGGCCACATCTGTATCTTGACTGCCGACATAGCCGCGCCACA
>JAYUFF010000380.1:0-2154 GCA_043738825.1 Schlesneria sp. | reverse complement strand
GCACGCTGGCGGTTGCCACGAATTGCGACGACAACTGAACCGACAGCAGGACGAGCACCAGCAGCCCGCCGATCAGGATCATCGCCGCGCGTTGTCCGCGTTCGGGGTGATAGTTCGCCGGACGGACTCGCACCGACGGGAGTGCGGCCTGCTGAACAGCCACGTAGTTCGGCGCGTGTTTTCCCATCTCAACCAAGTACAAACGTCGCAGGCTGGGGAAGCGTCGCAGCGTGTCGAGCATCTCTGGCGCGAGGTGGTCCCCGTCGTGCGGAATCAGCATCGTGCTGAGCGATGTCAGGTGAGGCAACTGCTGCCACTCATCGAGTCGCTGCTGCGTCTTTCCGTGTGTGTTATCGCAGATCAGCGTCTGCAAGTTGGGTGGCCACGCGAGCGACGGCTCGTTGTGCAACGCGTGCATGCCAACGAGACGCATGTAGGTCAGCTTCGTCTCCCCTTTGAAGTGGCTCCAACCGTCCGCCGTCAGCAACTGCGGGCTGTAGAGCGTCAGTGACTTCAGGTCATACAGCTCGCACAGTTTCGCAAGCTGCTCGTCGGTGATCCCATCCAGAATCGTGAGCGACTCCAACTTCGGGGCGCGACCTGGCGTCCAAAGCGGTTCGCAAACTTTCAGGTCGTAGACCGTGAGGCTTCGCAGCTTGGACCAGTCCAGATCGCGAGCTTGCTCCACCGAGCCAACGTATCCCACGGGGGACGGCTGGGGAGCCGCAGGGTCCGACGACTTCACCACGTTGGGATCCCCGAACCACATGATCGGCACGATCGGAACATAGACCGACGCGAAAACGACCAGCATCAACACAAGCTGCCAGCGCGTTCGGTACGTCAGCCACACGGCGCGTAGGCGACTCGGGCGGCGGATGGGGCGAGGTGATTTAGCCGACTCAGCCATGATGCAACTCCAGGAAGATGTCTTCGAGGTTCAGGTCTTCCACCGCGACATCGGCGTGCCATTTGTCTCGCACTTCACGGACGAGGTCGTCGTCCAGATCGGCAACGGCGACGAGGGCTTGGTTCGCTTTGACTTCGCTCCGCAAGGCTCCGCGCACGGAGAACTCGGGAGGGAGGTCGTTCGCGGCGGTGACTCGCAGCCGTTTGACGCGGTCCTTCACCGCATCGAGTTCGTCGAACAGGACGATGCGACCGTGCTTGAGGACCGCCAAGTGAGACGCCACTCGTTCGAGGTCCGACGTGATGTGCGTCGAGAACAAGACCGTGTGCCGCTCGTCCTGACAGACTTCGAGCAGTGATCGCAGGAACTCGCGCCGCGCGACCGGGTCGAGACTGGCCACCGGCTCGTCGAGCACGAGTAACTCGGGGCGATATCCAAGCGCCAGGACCAGCGCCAGCTTCTGCAACTGGCCGGGCGAGAGCGGCGCGATGCGATGCTCGCGCGGCAGCTCCCAGCGGTCGAGCAGCGTCTCGACCCACGTCGAATCCCAACTGTCGTAAAATGCGGACGTGTAGGCCACGACGTGCTTGACCTTCATCCACGGATAGAGCCGGACGATCTGCGGCACGTACCCGAGACGACTCTTCGCCGAAGCACTCAGATTCCACGGCTCTTCACCGAGGAGACTGATCGTCCCCGCCGTCGGTCGCAGCAGTCCAAGCAGGCACTTGATGAGCGTCGATTTGCCCGAACCATTCGTGCCGACAAGGCCCACGACCGCACCGGCCGGGATATTCAGATCGACCCCCTGAAGCACGGCCTTCGACCCGAAGGACTTCTTCAATTGCTGAATCGTGATGACAGGATTTGTCATGGCAATCAGACCTCCCAAAAAATGATCGAGGTGAGCCGGGTGGCGTCAGCCCAATGGCACTCATTTTGTCATTCGCCGATTGAGCGGCACGGCGCTAGCCGCCGGTTCTTTGCTTGGAAACTCAACTCCATCACACCGGCGGCTAGCGCCTTGCCGCTCACCGTGAGTGCCATTGGACTGACGATGTCCGACTCACTTGGACGCTCGCCTCCATGAGCTCAGTCCCGCAGCCCGTAGCCGGTCAGTTTCAGGAACAGCCGTTCCAAATTGGTTTGTGGAGTTTCAATGCGCACGACCCGGATCCGCGCAGCCATCAGGTGATGGAGGACCGACCGCATCCGTTCGCCCATGTCGCCGCAGGCACCCGACA
>JAYUFF010000379.1:0-2155 GCA_043738825.1 Schlesneria sp. | reverse complement strand
ACCAGCGCGTTGCTGCCGAATTTCTGAGTACACTTCGGGCACTTGGCCTTGGCGAGTCCCTTGCCGTTCAGTCCGCCGAGCTTCTCTTTCTTGCGGGCGTCTTCACTGACGATCAGTCCGCAGCCGGAGCACTTCCAACCGCCGATCTCCAACTTGAACGCGGGATCCTGGCGATAGTAGTCGATGCTCGCCAAGTCGCGAACCGGCACTTCGCTGTAATGGCACTTGTACGT
Organism: Schlesneria sp.; assembly: GCA_043738825.1. Lineage (GTDB taxonomy): Bacteria > Planctomycetota > Planctomycetia > Planctomycetales > Planctomycetaceae > Schlesneria. The sequence goes on along the minus strand of JAYUFF010000379.1, from coordinate 1,922 downwards.
TTCGTAGTGGTCTGTCAACGGAATCTCGGTGTTCTCACCCAGCCCTTCGAGACCGCCGACCGCTTGCAGTGCCTGGGCGAAGGTGCGGAACTCGGACAGCGCGAACGACAGGTATTGGGCGTACTTATCCTCCGCCGACTTGGGCAGCCGCACGGAGATGCGGCCCGCGCCAAACACCGGGATGTTGCCGAACAGCGACTCCGTATCGAGCGGCGCGGGTTGCACCACGACCAGTTGTGCAAACGTCTCTTTGGCGAAGGGCCTCTTCGTCGCGACCGCCAGTCCGTCGATCGAGGCCGCCGGCTGGGCGAGTTGCTCCCTCATCGCGGCTCGGATCGCCGGCTTCTTCTTGAGATTGCTGCCGAACATGCCGGCCGAGGCGACAAGCGTCACCAGCAGCAGGTCGTCCGCCGAGATCCCCAGATCGACGGTTTGGAATTCGTTGAGCAGGCTGTCCGCCTTGAGCTTGAGCTTCTCGGGAACGACGGTGTGCAGCCGAACATCCGTGAGCCACTGGGCATAGCGACCGGAACTGGCGGTTGTTCCACCAACTCCCGCGTTGACGGTGTCCAGTTCGTGATCGGTCTTCTTCTTGGCGTTCGGCTTCGGCTTCAAAGGGACAACGAAGGTTGATTCGCACCTTGGGCACTTGCCCGTCTTGCCGCGAAACTTTTCGCGCACGCGGATGCGATGTCCCTGAGGACAGAAGACGACGAAAGTGCCCTGCGTCGTGGCGGCCTTGCGCACCTGAGCGATCTCGGCCTCCTCGTCGGCAGCAATCTTCAGCAGCTCATCTTCGGGAGTTGCCTGCGGCGCGGAGGCCGCTGATTCCGGCTGCTCGATCGGAGCGAAAGCGTCACCCGCCTGATTGTCCTCGGCCGTGGCGGAGGCCGACATCAGCGGAATCGTCTCCATGTCGGCATCGTCTGCGACCTCATTGTCTGCGGCATCCGTGACCCGCGAAACTGTTGGCGCGGAAGTGAACTCGGTGGCACCCTGCAGGCGGAAGGTCGGCTCCGTTTCGGCTTCCGTTTCGTCGCCTTCGGCCCGCAACTGAACGGTCTCGGCCAGATCGAACGCGTCTTCATCGGCCTCTGAAAGTTGAACGTCCTCCCCCAACTCGAAGTCGTCGTCGCCCGAGTCTTCCTCGAAAGCCAGCGGGGCTGCGGCGAGCAGCGACTCGGGAGTCGCCAGGTGTCGCCGACGGGTCGTGTCCCCTTCCGTGACCGACGATTCTTCGATCACTTCCATATCGAATGTGGGCACCAATTCGACGGGTGCCGATCCCTTGCGTCGCAGGTACGACGCTTCGATGTCGGAGCGCAGAAACGTACCGCAACTCCAGCAGCGGACGAGACCCTGACGGCAGGTCTCGCCACATTTCGGGCAGGCCTCCATGTCTCCATCGACGGCCGCGTCTGTGGGAAGGGAGTGGTGTTGAGTATTCGCCGCGAGATTCGCATTGACGACGTGCCCACACTCGGGACACGCGGCGGTGTCATTGAGCAGGAACGTGTCGCACGACGGGCAGTTGATGATCTGAATCGTCATGACGCAAACGACCCCAACAATCCGGGACGATGAAGAGACAATTGAAAACGGAAACGAGGCGCGGCAACACACAAACTGAGTTCGAGCGAACGGCCATTCCAAACAGGCCCGCAGTCACGCCGGGAGGTGATCCATCAGCGGTCGCAATTTAGCACGGTGACAGACCGATTACACGCCCGAAACAGAATGGCTTCGCCGTGTGGTCCGCGCGAGTCCTCAACATCCACCCAACCGTCAAGGTTGCCCCTCCGCCTCAGTCGCACGGATCGAATTGCGATGACGGTCGGAATCACTGCGTCGAGGAAGCGATTCGCCGGGCTAGGGCCATCGCCATTTTTCAAATGGGGGTGCCACGGTCACGGAGCTTCGAC
>JAYUFF010000378.1:0-5705 GCA_043738825.1 Schlesneria sp. | reverse complement strand
CGCGGGCCGGTTCGTCTTTCGTAGTCGTTCATGTGGGTGGATCGTACCAAAAGAACCGGGCAAGACGCGTGACCGCCTCTCATAGGCAATGACAAGATTGTAAGGACGGTTATGCAGACTGGTCCTAGAATGGAAGCTTCTGTCGCAATTCGTTTCGGGGATCATCGGAACGGATGTGCTGCATTCCCTCTGGATGATTGTCCGGTGATTAGCAGCCTGTTGAATAACCCTGTAGGACGGGCACTCTTGCCCGTCTTTCAGCTTGAAAACCGACGGACAGGAGTGCCCGTCCTACGTTTTTCAACAGGCTGCTAACTCGACGGCCCCGATCCCAGTTGAGTCTTGCCGACACCGTGAGCCGACTTCGGTGTGAAGACGTACGGCGGCAGCACGATCGAGCGGAAGTAGCCCTTCACGGTGTTGATGTAGTTCGCTTGAATCGCCTGTTCGATCGTCTGGTCCTTCTCGCGGCGCAGGAACCAAGTTTCGTTGGAGAACTTGGCCGAGTTGTCCCAGCCCGAACCGCCTGCGGCTTCAAAGGCCGCTCGACAGGTCATCGTCTTCAGGGTGAATGAGATTTCCTCCCCGCCAAACCGTCCGAAGGCCGAGTAGGTTCGTTTGGTGGTCTCCCCCGGAGTTTCGGTCGCGGTCAACGTCAGCGTCACGGGCTGACCCGGTTCGACGGCGATCTTGTGCTTGGCCAGTTGGTCTCGCAGCAGCTTCTCGATGTCGGCGGCATAGGCGGCGTCACCCATGTTGCCGAGCTGAATGTTCAGGCTGCATTTGCCACCCGGCTGCAACACGAACTCGGGTTGCAGCGTGGCACCGGCCAACTCCGCTTCGGCCGTCGCACCGGGGATCGACACCGCCGTCAGTGTCGGCTTGCCTCCCTGATCGGCGAGGAACCAGTGCCGACCGTCGGGGCTGGTCGGCAGATGGTCGCCCGCAGACAACTCGTAGGTCCACGCGACGACACGCTGTTGGAGATCGACGAGCTTCTGGTTGTCGAGCAGCACGTAACGGTCACCGCACCAATGCAGGAAGCCGCTCATCACGGGCACGGGGAACGGGGCCGACGCCGTTCCCGTTTTGAGGTCCACATCGAACAGATAGTACGCCCCCTTGTGCGACGACAGCAGCGCGAGCTTGTTGCCGTTGGGGTGATAAGCGGCGGCATTCACTTCGCCCACATCGGCGATGCGACCCCGCAACTCGCCCGAGGCCAGCTCGACGAAGTAGTACGCCGAGCCATCCGAGTAACTGAGATACTTGCCCGTGGGTGAGACGGCCGGCTGCGAGGCGTTGTCGATGGCCAGCACGGCTTTGGCCTCGGGCAACTGCCAGACGAGGAGTCGCCCGGCGGCACTCAGCGTCAAGGCTCGATTGGCGTCGATCAATGTCGCGGAGACCAGCGTCTGCGCGTCACCGCCCCCTTCGGTCGAGTACGGGTTCCAGCCGACAACCGGTTTGCCGTCATCGGCCGAATACAAATCGAGTCGTCCCGATTTCGTCGCGGCCCAACACAGGAAGCGGCTGCCGTCGGGGCTGAGTCCCATCAGATCGCCGTCCTGTTTCATGCGAACTTCGAGCGTCTTCTTGCCCGAGGTGAGATCGTAAACATCGACCCAGGCCCGCTCCTTGCCGGAGCCTTGTGTCGAGAAGCTGTTCTCGTCATCGACCTTGTCCTTGACGCTGTGCCAGCGATGCTGAGTCAGTTGCGTCGGCGCAATGTTTCCGTTCGCGACGCGCCCAAACGGATCGCGGGCATTCGAGCGCATCGACACCGCGCGGGGCGAGTCACCCCGCGACACGGCCACTTCCCGCACAGTGCCTCCGCCCCCCGTCGCGAGCGGAATGGGGCGGGTCGATGTCTTGGAAGGCGGGGCCGGATCGGAGGTCACTCCCCACGGCACTTCCTTGGGCACGATGAACTTCAATCCCGAGAAGTCGGCAACCACGGCCGTGGATTGTTCGCCCAGCACCTGCGCGAAATCTTCCTTCTTCGTGGTGGCCGTCTTGGCCAGTCGCTCGGCCGACTGCTTGATCTTCTCTTCCGGCAGTTCATAGACGAGGACGGAACCGGTGTTGCCGCTCACGTCGATCACCGTCACGTGGGACTCATCGAGCGCCCAGCGCTTGCCGGTGAAGTCCACACTGCTCTTCGGAATCTGCCAGATCACAGTTCCCATGTCGCGATCGACGATGGCGTGCTCGAACGCGAGCAGCCGCTTGTTGCCGGGGAACCATGTCAACGGAGTCGCCTCGCGCGGCGCGTTGGGGACGACCTCCTTCAGCTTCTTGGGAAACGTCATGTGGTCCACCAGCGTCCCGTCGGCCACGTTCCAGATCAGAACCTTCGCACAGCTCCAACCGTTGACGTTGGCGGCCAGTTCCTTGCCGTCGGGCGAGAACGCGATCCCTTCCACCGACAATCCCCAGCCGATGTCGTAGGACGGCAACGACAGCTTGCCGGCCACTTCGCCCGTTTCAAGTTCGTGAATCCAGATTTCTTCACTGCTGTGCTCACGTCGCGATTGAGCCATGTATCGACCGCCGGGACTGAACACGACGGCGGTTCGATTCCAGCCCAATTGGATGTCGCGCAGTTTTTCTCCGGCGGGAAGCTGCCACACATACGCCGAGCCATTCCCGAACGAGTTGATGGCGACCACGATGTTTGGCTTGGGGATGGCCACGGTCGTGAACCCGGAGATGAGTCGCTCTGCCTCCAAATCTCCAAGGGCCTTCTTTTCTTCGATGTCATAAACGCTGATCGTCTTGCCGTTGCGACCGGCCCGCGCCGCGAAGTACCGCCCGTCGGGACTGAGCGCACCGTCGAAAGTCTCGACACCGAGGCCCGTGATGGTGCCCACCTTCTCACCGGTGCCGAGATTCCAAATCTCGCGATTGTCCTTCTTCTGCGCGTTCGTTCCCACGGCCACGAACTGGCTGGGAACGACGGGGTAGATGATGTCTTCGGTCGTGGACCGTCGATTGTTCGCGCCGTTGGGCACCTTCACTTTGACAGTCTTTTTCTTCGGCTCAAACACAATTGGCGCGGCGGGCGGATCGACTTCGACCGACCAGAAATCGGGCGGCAACTGATCGGGTGGCTCTTGCAGTGTTTTGAACTCGGCGTTGGCATCGCGCTGGCCGGGCGTCGAGGTGCGCCAGTGCTTCGTCACTCCGACAAAGTTGCCCAAGCCGACACCGAGGTTGGGATTCTTCGGCCCCGTCAACGAGGGAGCCTTCGGTGCGCCACCGGTCGCGCCGCCAGTCACGATCGGCTGATCGAATCGCGAACCCGAGGAACCTCCCGCCGCTTTGCCCGTGCCGGGTGCGGGGTTGGGATTGGCGGCGATCGTGGGGGGAGTCCCCCCGGGCGCAAAGCCACCTTGTCCGGCAACCGCACCCGGCGGTGCGGGAAGCGCGCCGCCGCCACCTCGACCAAACATCAGGAAGCCGCCGACCGCCAGCACCACCACTCCACCGACAGCGCCGCCGATGACCAAGCCCGCGTTGCCGCCGCCACTCGACTTCCCCTTGCGCCGACTCTTCGCGCCGCCACCGCGCCGCCCGCCGGGAACGTCGATGTCCTCACCGCAGTCCTTACACGGAATTGTGTCACCGGCCAGATCGTCTCGTAACTTGTACCTCTTCCCGCAACTCGGGCATTCGACAGCGATAGGCATGGCCAACCTCGTTGGATGTCTGGGATGTTGTGTGTGTTCGCAGAGAATCGGAAAGGCGATGTGAGGCTTGGAAGCTCACCGGCGCGACGCGGCCTCTGTGGTGGGAGATATGTTGCCAATTTCCCTGGGCACAGACAATCGCACTCGAACCAAATTTGTGAGTCGGTTTGAATTGAAACCGGCACTCGCTGACACGCCCGAACCACCCGATGGCCGGGGCGATCAGCACAACCGGTTGTCGCCGTTGAGTGCCGCCTCGCGGTGAACCTCGACCATCGTCGGGTCGTGGAACGCGGTGGTGTTGAAGGGCCTCACGCGGTGCTGATGAAGAACATCGGCGAGGTCACGTTGTTCGAGGACCGCTCCAGTTCCGCAGTCTTTCCCAAAACGATCGTTCGCGAAGTGGAATACACCGAGCCGGTGTCGCGCGGCAACACGTCGGGCAAGCTCACCAAGTCGGCGATCCTGAAGAACACCAAGCACGAGCTTCAGGTCTCCGCCTTCGTCGAAATCGGCGACAAGATCGAAATCGACACGGTGACCGGCGAATTCAAGAAGCGCTGCAACTGACAGCGACCAGCCTGCTAAACGTGGGGGCTGGTTTCTTACCGGCCCGCTACAGTAGTCTCGCCGCTCCGCCGACGAGACATCCGGTCGGCGGAGCGACCGGACTACAGTAGGTTTCTTGCCCGTCCGTGATGCCCTGTGTGTCACACGGACTCATAGCTCCACGGCTTGCGAAGTTCGCGGGTGAGCCAGCGGTTGGCTTCGGAGTCGTTGACGAATTGCTCGGCCTGCGGATCCCATTGCAGTTTGCGGCCGAGTCGCAACGAGATCACTCCGAGATGGCAGACGGTCGCCGAGCGGTGGCCGATCTCAGCCTCGCAAATCAGGGGCTTGCGCGACTTGATGCTCTCGAAAAAGTTGCCCATGTGGTCGTTGCTCTCGGCCAGCCGAACGGCGTTCGACGGCAGAGGCGTGGTGAGGAATTCGGGATCGCTGGCTTCGATCTTGCCGCGAGTCACCCAGATCCAACCGTCGGAACCCTCAAACTTCACGCCATGCTGTTGGCCCTTTGCATCCAGCACCGCACCGTTCCAGGCATTGGCGGCCGTGCTGTAGCAGGAGTGCGTGACTCCGTTGGCGTAGGTGTAATCGACGGCGTACTCGCTGAAGGCGCTGAAGCCGCCGGGAATCATCTCGATCTTCGGCTTCGCTTCGACCGAGACGGGGCCGCTTCGCTCGGCACCGATTCCCCACAGCGCGATGTCGTTGTGGTGCGCACCCCAGTCGGTCATCGTGCCGCCGGAATAGTCCCACCAATACCGGAACGTGACGTGAGTCCGCTCGGGAACGTAATCGACTTCCGGCGTCGGCCCCTGCCACAGGTTCCAATCGAACCCGGCGGGAGGCGTCGCCGTCTTGAACGGCCCCTCGCGCCGACCGCTCGGCAACCAAACCGAGACATGCTTCAACTTCCCAATCCGCCCGTTGCGCACGAGTTCGCAGGCCAGGCGAAAATTCTTGTCGCTCCGCTGCTGACTGCCAGTCTGCAGGAGGCGGCCGGTGTCTTTGACGGCTTTCACCAAGTGCTGCCCCTCGGCGATGGTCAGCGTCAACGGCTTCTCGCAATACACATCCTTCTTGGACCGCAGCGCGGCCAGCGAGACCAGCGTGTGCCAATGATCGACGGTGCCGCAGACGACCGCTTGAATGTCCTGGCGATCCATCACCTTGCGAAAGTCTTTGTAGCCTTCCGCGTCGGGCCACAGCTTCTTCGCTTCGGCAATCTGATTGTCATCGACATCACACACGGCGACAACCCGACCGAACCGCGAAGCGTTCCTGGCGTCGCCTCGCCCCATGCCGCCGCAGCCGACCAGGGCGATCGCCGGTTGATCGTCAGCGGCGTGAGCGAGCGGCGTGGCCAACTCCTCCAAAAACCAATTCGGCAATGTGGTGGCCGCGGCAACGGCGGCTGCGGTTTTCAGAAAGCTTCGTCGGGTCGTCATC
>JAYUFF010000377.1:0-2158 GCA_043738825.1 Schlesneria sp. | reverse complement strand
GTTGGTCGGCGTGTCAGGCAGACAAGGAAGCAGAGGTCGAGACATGTGTCGTCGTCGGGGGCCATGCCGGCGATGCGGCCGGCGGCGGAGAAGGGCGTCCCCTCGGAGCGGTCTTTCGCGAATTCGCCGTTCATCCGGAGCAGGGCCTGCGGGATCGTGCCCGAGTGTTCGCCGAGTTCATCGTCGCCGAGATCGCCGTACTCCTTCACGAAATTCAGTTCGCTGAAGAACCGCAATGCGCGCTGGACCCAGTGCGAGTTCTGGTCGATGGTCTTGATCGTCGAGGCTTGCAGCATCGCGCCGATGACCTGTTCGGGACGGAGGCGGGTCAGCGGGAACGCGGCCCAAGTCTGTTCGATGGCTTCGACGTTCTCGCCCGTTTCAAATGCGGTGTGCTCGGAGGAGAGATGAAACGCGCGCGTTGAAGCGATGGTTGCGATGAGCCGTTTCAAGTCGCAACCATGCTCGCGGAAGTCGGCTCCCAGGACGTCGAGCAGATCGGTCGGTTCGCGTCCTGGTTCCTTCGGGTTGGGCAGATCATCGACCGGTTCGATCCACGGCTTGCCGAACATCAGGCCCCAGACTCGATTGACGATCGCTCGATCGAAACGCCGGTTGTCGGGATGAGTCACCCACGTGGCGAGTCGCTCGCGCTGAGTCCCCTCGCTTGGTAACCACTCGGAATGAAACGGCACACCGGCGGAGACGTCCCGCTGTTTGAGTGTCATTCGGTCCTCAATCGAATAGGTTTTCTTCTTGTCGTCCTCGACACCGACCGGTGTGATTTTTGTCTGACCGAAACAGGCCGCCAGTCCCTCGAACTGACCCTGCTTCCAATCGGCGAAGGGATGGTTGTGGCATTGGGCACAGTCGATTCGCTGGCCGAGGAACGCTCGCACCGTGCGGCCCGCCAGTTTGTTGTAGTCGATGTCTCCTTGGTTGACGGTGGCCGTCACGAAGTTGACTTCGGGTTCGCCAGTCCAGAGACCCCGTTCGGCAATCATCGAGCGGACCAAGGCGTCATACGGCTGGTTGTCATGAAGCTGCTGACCGAGCCACGCCCAGAAGCGGTCTCGCCGAAAGACGACGAACTGTCCCTCATCGGCACCGACGAAGACGCGGGCCAGGCGGCGAGCAAAGTAATCGGCGAAGCGGCGATCGGCGAGCAGCCGTTCCGTCCAGCGTTCAATCCGCTGCGGTTGCGTGTCGGCCTCAAACAGCCGGATCTCTTCGAGCGACGGGATCGTGCCGTGCAAGACCAGCGATAATCGTCTCAGGACGGTGAACTCATCCGCCGCGCGGGCCGGTTGCAGATTGTTGGCCCGCCATTTCTCAGCCAGCAACCGATCGACCTTGAACACCGCCGTATCGACTTCGGTAGAGATCCGACTGGGAACCTCGGGAACCTGCGTCGCGACGTGGCTTCGCGCCGCAGTGGCAATCAACGCAAAGACGCCGACGATTACGAGCAGCGGCAGCACCGTTTTCGTCATTGTGCGAGGAAGCATGAAGTTTGTCCTATTTGCCGTCGCGGGCGAGAGGATGGGCACTCTTGCCCGTCCAGCTTTCTCATTGAAGAGCAGACGGGCAAGAGTGCCCATCCTCCAACTTGTATAAGTCTACATCAACTACTCGTTTCCGGGACGGGAAGTTTCAAAGGCTGTCTGCAACCGTGGGGGCGGGAATGAGGTAGACTCTCGCGTGTACCAGCCTTTCCAGGTGGAGTAAGAAGCGTGAGCGGACGCTCGACGTTGACGAATCGCATCGCTCAGTCTGAGCCGTCGGACGACGACACTCAGCCGATCGAGTCGCTGCTCGCGCCGGCCGCATCCGAACCGGAGTTGATTCCGATCGAGAACCTGCTCGCGGAAGAGACATATTTTTCGTTCGAGTCATTGCCTCCGTTTCCTCATCCGCTACGGAAGCCGTTTCACGCGGCGTACTGGCTGTTTGAGTTGGTGTTTGGCGTCGTCAGCCTGTTCGCCCTACTCGCGTTTCTCGCCGCGATCCCGATCGTGAACTTCCTGGCCCTTGGCTATTTGTTGGATGCCGAGGGCCGGGTCGCGCGAACGGGCAAGCTGCGGTACGCGATGCCGTTGTTGCCGCTCGCTCCGAAGTTGGGAGGCATCGCGTTGGGAACGTGGTGCTGGTGGTGGGT
>JAYUFF010000376.1:0-15289 GCA_043738825.1 Schlesneria sp. | reverse complement strand
ATGGCTCACCATCAGGGGATGAGCTTTCTCTCGCTGGCTTACCTGCTTCTGAATCGTCCGATGCAAAAGCGGTTCGAGTCCGACCCGCAGTTCCAGGCCACCGAGCTGCTGCTGCAAGAACGGATTCCCAAGGTCGCACCGTTCTATCCGCACGCGACCGAAGTCTCCGGCGTCCACAAGAACGACGGAGAACGAGAGGCGCTCCTCCGAGTCTTCACGACACCGCACACGCCAATGCCTGAAGTGCATCTCCTCTCCAACGGTCGCTATCACGTCATGGTGACCAACGCGGGGAGCGGATACAGCCTGTGGAAAGACATCGCCGTCACTCGCTGGCGTGAGGACACCACGCGCGACAATGCCGGGATGTTCTGTTATCTCCGGGACGTGACGAGCGGCGAAGTCTGGTCCACCACGCATCAGCCGACGCTCAAACCGACGAAGAAGTACGAGGCGGTCTTCTCGCAGGCACGCGCCGAATTTAAGCGGCGAGACAACGACATCAAAATTCACACCGAGATCGCCGTCTCACCGGAAGACGACATCGAAATCCGCCGCAGCACGATCACCAATCGGTCGAAGGTGTCGCGCACGATCGAGATCACCAGCTACGCGGAAGTGGTGCTCGCGGCACCGGCCGCCGATGCCACGCACCCGGCGTTCTCGAACTTGTTCGTGCAGACGGAGATCATCGAGTCGCGGCAGGCCATCGTCTGCACGCGCCGGCCGCGATCACACAAAGAACATCCGCCGTGGATGCTGCACCTGATAGCGGTGCGCGGAGCTTCGGAGGGGGATGCGTCCTACGAAACGGACCGGCTGAAGTTCATCGGCCGAGGCCGCACAGTGGCTGCTCCGGAAGCGATGAGCCGCGCGGCGAAGCTATCGAACAGCGCTGGCTCGGTCCTCGATCCAATCGTCGCCATCCGTCGTCGGCTGACGCTCGCACCGGATGAAACGGTGATCGTGGACCTCGTCACCGGCATGGCCGAGACGCGCGATTCCGCCGTGGTGTTGATCGACAAGTACCACGACCGCCACCTGGCCGACCGAGTCTTCGACATGGCGTGGACTCACGGGCAAGTTGTCTTGCGGCAGTTGAACGCCAGCGAAACCGACGCCCAACTTTATGGACGGCTCGCCAGCTCGGTCGTGTATGCGAACCCCTCGCGCCGAGCGAATCCGGCGATCCTCGCGCAGAACCGGCGCGGGCAATCGGGACTGTGGGGACACGGCATCTCCGGCGACTTGCCAATCGTGATTCTGCGCATCGGCGATGCCGAGAAGATCGACCTCGTGCGACAGCTCGTTCATGCGCATGCCTTCTGGCGGCTTAAGGGACTTGCGGTCGATTTGGTCATCTGGAACGAAGGGCTTTCGGGCTATCGACAGGTGCTGCAAGACTTGGTCATCGGGCTGATCTCTGCCGGGACCGAAGCTCACACGCTGGATCGACCGGGCGGCATTTTCGTTCGTCGCGAAGAGCAATTGTCGGATGAAGATCGTGTGCTGCTGCTGACGGTCGCGCGGGCAATCATCGTCGATTCCGAAGGGACTCTGGCCGAGCAGGTCGAACGCCGCTTCCGGCCGGACACGAAGGTTCCCGACTTGATTCCCAGTCGCCTGCGCCGTTTCGACGATGTGCCGAGCAAACAGCTTCCGCGACAAGACCTGCTGTTCTTCAACGGTCTCGGCGGCTTCACGCCCGACGGTCACGAGTACGTCATTCGCCTGGAGCCGGGACAAGTCACGCCCGCCCCGTGGGTGAATGTGCTGGCGAATCCGTACTTTGGCACGGTCGTCTCGGAAAGCGGCGGAGCCTACACCTGGTGCGAGAACGCGCACGAGTTCCGCCTCACCCCGTGGTACAACGACCCCGTCACGGATGTCAGCGGCGAGGCCCTCTATCTGCGCGATGAAGAGAGCGGCCATTTCTGGTCGCCCACTCCGCAGCCCGCGCGCGGCAAGATGCCCTACGTCTGCCGACACGGCTTCGGCTACAGCGTCTTCGAGTACACCGAGAACGGCATCACGTCCGAGCTGTGGGTCTATGTCGCGATCGACGCGCCTGTGAAGTTCGCCGTGCTGAAGATCAAGAACACATCGGGCCGCTTGCGACGACTCTCGGCCACCGCGTACTCCGAATGGGTGCTGGGCGAGATGCGGTCCAAAGCGCTGATGCACGTCGTCACCGAGACCGATCCCAAATGCGGAGCCTTGCTCGCGCGCAATCCCTACAGCATCGAGTTCCCCGACCGGATCGCCTTCCTCGATGTGCAAGACTCGTCGCGCAGCGTCACCGGTGATCGGTCTGAGTTCCTCGGCCGCAACGGCAACTTGGCCAAGCCCGCCGCGATGTCGCGCATGCGCCTGTCTGGAAAAGTCGGCGCGGGACTCGACCCCTGCGCCGCGCTGCAAGTCCAGTTTGAACTGCCCGACGGTCGCGAGCGCGAGATCGTCTTCACGCTCGGAGTCGGTCGCGACATCGATGACGTGCGGCAGTTGGTGCATCGCTTCCGTGGCTCCGACAACGCGCGTCGGGCGCTGGAAGGAGTCTGGGGTTACTGGAACCGGACGCTCTGCGCGGTGCATGTCGAGACGCCCGATCCGGCCGTCAATCTGATGGCCAACGGCTGGCTGCTCTATCAAACACTGTCGTGCCGAGTCTGGGCGCGTAGCGGCTATTACCAGTCGGGCGGAGCGTTCGGCTATCGCGATCAATTGCAGGACGTGTCCGCACTCCTGCACACCGAACCGCGCCTCATCCGCGAGCATCTGCTGCGCTGTGCGGCTCATCAATTCCGAGAAGGGGACGTGCAACACTGGTGGCATCCGCCGGTCGGTCGCGGCGTCCGCACGCACTTCACCGACGACTTCCTTTGGCTGCCGCTGACCACGTGCCGCTACGTCGCGGGGACCGGTGATACCGGCGTTCTCGATGAGATCGTTCCGTTCCTCGAAGGCCGTGCGGTCAAGGCCGATGAAGACGCTTACTACGATCTCCCTACTCGGTCGGACGAGTCCGGCACGCTCTACGACCACTGTGTGCGAGCCATTCTCAACGGCCTGAAGTTCGGCGAGCACGGACTGCCGCTGATCGGCTGCGGCGACTGGAACGACGGCATGAACCTCGTCGGCGAAGAGGGGAAGGGTGAGAGCGTCTGGCTGGCCTTCTTCCTCACCGACATCCTCAACCGGTTCTCCGAGCTGGCTCGCAAACGGGGCGACCTCCCCTTCGCCGAACGCTGCGACACCGAGGCCGCTCGGCTGCGCGAGAACATCGAACAGCACGCCTGGGACGGCGAGTGGTATCGCCGAGCGTACTTCGACAACGGCCAACCACTTGGAGCGGCCGCCAACTCGGAATGCCAGATCGACTCGCTCCCGCAAAGCTGGTCGGTCCTGTCCGGAGCCAATAACCCCGAGCGATCCCGTCTGGCAATGGATGCCGTCGATCGTCGACTCGTGCGCCGCGACAGCTCGCTCATCCAGCTCTTCGACCCGCCCTTCGACAAGTCCGAGTTGGACCCCGGCTACATCAAGGGCTACGTCCCCGGCGTCCGCGAAAACGGCGGCCAATACACGCACGCCGCCATCTGGACCGTCATGGCCTTCGCGGAAATGGGAGACCATCGTCGCGCGTGGGAACTGTTCTCGATGATCAACCCCGTCCACCACGGCTCCTCGCCGCGCCAGATCGCCACTTACAAAGTTGAGCCCTATGTCGTCGCGGCCGATGTCTACGCCGTCGCTCCGCACACCGGTCGCGGAGGCTGGACGTGGTACACCGGCTCGGCCAGTTGGATGTATCGCCTCATCCTCGAATCGCTCCTCGGCCTGCACCTCGACATCGACAAGCTCCGCTTCACGCCGTGCCTGCCCGCCGATTGGAAGTCCTTCAAACTTCACTACCGCTACCGCGAGACCCTCTTCCACATCACGGTCCTGCAACCCGAACCGAGTCGCACGGTGAAGCGCATCACGCTCGACGGCGTCGTCCATTCGGGCGAGTTCATCCCACTCTGCGACGACCGGCAACAGCATCAAGTCGAAGTGGAGTTGGGATGAAAGCTGGTAGGCGAACGGTTCGCCAACTCCAAAAACGTCCTCAAGTTCGAATCTTGGTGAGCCGGGTGGCGTAAGCCCCCGGACTCTTCACGACAGCAATCCGGGGGCTTACGCCACCCGGCTCACCTCATCGACAACTGTGACAGGTACAAGCCGTGAAACGGCCACGACAGGTGACTCGAAACAAGGAATCACAAATGACAACGACAACGTCGTCAGAGAATCCCCCCGCAACCGCGACTTCCCAAGAGGAGCGGGACACTCCGCCGCAGACGGAAGCGTGGCACGCGTTGTCGTTGGCTGAGGCTTTCGAGCGGTTGCAGGCGAATGACGCGCAGGGACTGACTATGGTCGAGGCCGCTCAGAGGCTTACGCAGTATGGGCCGAATACTTTGGCTCAAGCGCGCGAGCGGTCGGCTTGGTCCATCTTGGTGGCTCAGTTTCAGAGCATCATCGTGGCCCTGTTGGTTGTGGCGACCGTGATTGCGTTTGCGATGGGCGAGGCCACCTCGCCGCGCACCTCATCCATGACGATGTCGTCGTAGCTGAACAGCGGTGTCTGGTACGGTCCGAAGTGGAGAGCGAAGCGTTGTTCGTCGTTCATGCGGAATGATTTTGCCGAGTTGCCCTCCGGCGTTCCAGCGTCCTATGCTCCGGGCACCGTGCATGCCTGATGTTCCGATAAAACGTCGCACCGGCATTCAAGCCTGCTCTTGCTCGCTCACATCGGAGTGATCAATTCACTACCAAGGGACAACCACTGAGATGGCCAAGAAGTCCAAGTCGATGAAAGTCACCCCCAGCAAGCCACCGGAGGCCGTCGTCGCCGCCGCCGCCGCCGTGACCCAATTGAATGCCAACTATCGCCTCGGTCAGCGGTTGAATCAGGGAACAGCACCGGACCTCGCAGAGTTGCAGGAAGACGCTGCGAAATACCCGGGAGGTATCAGCTATTCCAACTGCCGAAAGATGCAGCAGCTTGCCAAGACGGTCACTAACGAGAAATGGCTCACGCTGACGGAACTCCGATCGAAGACAACCGGCCTTCCATTGAGTTGGTCGCATTTGATCGCGTTAGCCTCAGTGCATTCCGAGGATGAGTTGATGAAGGCTGCGACGCTGGCTGCCGATGAGAGTTGGTCGTCCGCCAACCTGAGACGGCACCTGCAACGGGCCGCCGGGACCGGAAGTCGGCGGCCCGGCACTGGCCCGAAGATTCAAGATCCCAGCAGCGTCGCCGATGGGCTCCAACAGCTACTCGTCGATCTGGAGCCCGTCAGGAAACGGGTGACCGCCCTGCGAAAGCTGAAGCTGGCAGGGCTGGCCGACAAACTCGCGGCGCTCGATGTCGCGGTGGCAGCAATTCGTGAAGCACCTGAACTTGATCACCTCTTTGAGGTTCCACTTCAGCCTCAATCCTGACACCATGTCGCCATTGGTCAACACGCAGGTTGTTAGCTGCAACAAAGTCAGGTGCGTCGAATGGCTAATCGGCCGGCAACAATCTCCCAGCAGATTCACTACGAATCCTATCTGGCACACTTCGAGCTGCCTCCTGCGAGCCGCTCTCTGCCGACAGTATTCATCTGTCCGTTATGCCGGTCCGGTGCGATGCAGTTTCTGCACGATGGTCCCCTCAACACCGTTTGGGCATCCTGCTCCGCCTGTACATTTGCCGGCGATCTGATCGAGTTGGCGGCGCGTATCCTCTCGATCCCCGTCCCCGAGACGCTTGCCGAACTCGGGCGGTGCGGACTCATGCCTTGGACCGATGGTGAGTCCGCTGATTCGTATTTGACGCAGCACATCGGCCTGCGCCGACGAGTCGATCACTTCTGGAAAACCGCCTCGGCGAACCTGAACGAGTATCGGTCCGACGCAGTCTATGGCCTGTGCGAGAGTCTCGGCCTCCATCACATCTTGGGCGACTTCAGCCGAGCCCACTTCGCCTTGCGCTGGGCTGGCCTGGCCAACAAGCAATCGGTCGAAGAGTTGTTTACGCCCCAGTCCTACGTCGCAACGGAACGTGCGAATCCTGGAAGTCGGAGTACCACACGTCGCGGGAGCGGCCCGGGCTCTTCACGCATCTTTATCGGGATTGGCTGGGGTGAAGTTTTGGTCCTGCCGTTCTTTGATCTGCCGGGTCGAATCTGTGGTTTTTTATTTGTCGGCCGGGATGCCGACCCGTTGAAGGGTGACATCTTCTATCGATCTTTTAACTATGGTTGCGCGAGTGACCTGCCGCGCGAGTCCGGCCTGTTCATGTTCGATACGCTCGACGCCAAGCCGGACCGAACGATGGATGGCAAGGTCTTCGTGTGCAGCGATCCGATCCTCGCGGTCCAACTTCAGGCACGGAGTGTGTACGAGTTCTGTCAGGCGTTACCTCTGGTTGCCACCTGGCGGGATCACAAGCACGCCCCGCGCTGGGTCTGGGACAACCTTCCCACCAAAAACCTGCATTGCTTTGGGCCGAATCGGACCCACGCCTTCCGTGATGCATTAGCCACTGGGGCTGCGGTGGGTGAGATGAAAACCAAGGTGGAATGGCCCGACTCCGCGATTCAGAACCTGAAACACGTTCGTCGGTCGTCCCTGCCTGTCCTTGAGGCGATTCATAACGAATTACGGCGGCAGAAGCCATCCCAAGCACGGGCCTGGGTGGGATCCCTGGGCCTCACGGAGGCACAGCGGGCCGATCTGAGAGACCTCTCGGGAGAAGACTGGGGAAGTTGCCTCGATGACGGCCCCCTCGTGCGACGTGTGACGGTGGCGGGAAAGACCATCGTAGAGACGGCCGCAGGCTGGACGCTCGCCAAGAGCAACCGCCTGGTCTGCAACGCGCGGATCCGCGTTCAAGAGATCGCCACGCTGGCCGACGGGCGTCAGTGGATCACCGGTGTGGCGTGGCTTGGCGATCAATCAATTCCGTTCGACGCGGCGTTGGCCGATGTCGATCGGCGTGGGCTGCTGCCCGTGGTCCGTGACTGCCTGCTCAAGAAGGGGGCCGGAGTGCTGGTCTACGAACGGTCTTGGGCGACGCTCGGCTGGGAGATTGCGATTGGATTGCAGTCCCCGACGTTCGTTGCAAAGCCAGATCGAGTGGGGTGGAATGCGACTACTCGATCGTTCCATTTTCCGAAGTTCCGCATCCAGCAGTCACGTGAGGATGTCATCGTGCCCGAGAACATGGTCAGTGACGGTCCGCTGCCGTGCGCCCACCTGTCGGCTCCCTCGACCGAAGCGTATCTCTCGACAGCTTCGGCTCGCCGTCCCAACGCGGAGACGGCTGTCTTCTGGGCACTGACGGCCTGCCTCGCGGACGGCCTGCTGTCGGGTCGCCACGGCAGGCCGAAGCAGGGAATCCTGCTCGCCGGTGATTCCGCGGCGGAAATCGGCGTGGCTCTGGCCAGAGAGTTGGGCTGCCTGTACCTGGATGTGCCATCGAGATGGAGCAACGCCGATCTTCAAGCCTGGTTGTCACGCCAGACTCAAGCACACGATGCCCCGGCCGTCCTTCAAATGGATGGCGGCCGCGGTCGAGAGGCGGTGTGGAATTGGCTCGGCGGGCTGGGTGAAAAGCACTGTATTCTGCCAACAAATCGCTGGGCGGCTCTGTCCCTGTCGACCCAGCGCCGCTGGCACGTCATTGAGACCCGCCATCACGTCCCCCGAATCTGGTCCCCGGCGGAGGTCCGCACTGAAATCCTGTCGGGCTATCTCGCAGATCTGGCACGGCGTTCGTGCTGGCTACCGCCCAGCCGCGAACCCCAAGTAGTTCGCCTGGTAGGCGACCTCGCCAGATGGTACGGGGAACGCGGTGGCGACGCTGGAGAGGTCCGGCGAGCCAAGTCAGTTCTGACACCGGCTCAGTCGATTGATCCCGCCGTCGTGTTCGGGGAGATGCTTGAAATGATCCGACGGCAACGCGATCGCGGTGACAAATCCCTTCGGAGCGTCTTGCATGACGCTGGCGGCAAGGAGGTGTTGTCGGTCGATGGGTTCGAGCAGTTTTTACGAGGCCAAGACGCCCCGTCTCCCGATTGGCCCGCAATCCAATACGGTGCTGCCGCCAGCGGTCTACATATCCGGACTGAGAGACCAGAAGATCAGACAGTCTGGCATGTTACGGAACGTCGGGCGGTTGCCGGGTGAGATCGAATTGCGGTCCAGTCTGAGCCAAATCTTGCGGATGATGACAGCCGCAGATTCACCAGCACAGCAAGAGGCCGGAGCGAATGCCTGGCAGCAGAGTTGGGCGGCTGGGCGATAGCCGTTGCGGGTTGCCCCGCAAGCACAAGTCACCCGTGCCGGACTCTCTTCTGTTCAGCCGACGCTGAATCGTGGAGTTGCAACGAGCCTAATTGGTGCCTCATACGCGGTTTCGGAGGCTCAATTGAGGAATTCCAGCTTACTTTCCCGCAGGAAACTCGGCCCAATTGGGCATTTTTCTTAGTCGATCTCGATGCATACCGTTCTCCCGCAATTGATCCCACCGAATAGGCCCAACTTATGGAGGCAACATGATCGACTTTTTAATGGAAGTGCCCATTCCAATTCGTTCCGCCCCCTCTGAATTTCCGAATCGTCCCGGGCTGTCCACGGTATGGAGATACACACTCAAGGGGATCCGGGGCAAGTTACTGGAATCGGCGATGATTGGCGGTCGCCGATATACATCCCGGGAGGCGATCCAGAGATTCCTGGCTGCGGGCGACTTCACCCCGCCACATGCCGCGATGTCCACGTCGCAGCGTCGTCGACAGTCTGAGGCCGCCAACAGGGCGCTCGAAGATCGCGGGCTATAGCCGCGATCCTGTCGCATTTGGCTCATTGCTGCTGACGCTCCCCCTCAAGTGCTCTCCCGCCCTCTGCCCAGCACTTCTCAAAGCTGGATTCGTCTTCACTCGGAGTTATCTCATGAACACCCACAGCCGCAGATCAGATAGGTCCCGTCGCACATCAGAGCCAGCTTCCGAATCAATTCCTCGATCGTCCGCTCAGGCGATCGAGCTCTTCGCCCAGAACCGCTACGACTATGAGATTCCACTCGATGCCTTCGCCGCAATCAAACACCATTTTCCACGACATCTCGTGCGTCCGATGGGCGACCTTCCGTGGCGAGAGGAATTGAATTACCCGATCCGGTGCCGAGAGTACACCGTCGAGATCCAGACCCGCGATGGGTACCGGCTCCGCAAGTGGCTCGTCGATGCTGGGTATGCAGCGCGCCTCACGCTATTTCCGCCCGCCCCACATTTGGCCGTCGTTGACGCGAAGCGACTCAACAGCCTGATCGACCCGATGTGGCACCTCCCGGAGCTATTGGCGGTCGATTTTGCGGGCCAGTTCGAAGTGGAGTCACCGCGAGATGTACCTCAGCTCGTCCGTGCCTTGGCGTCGGCATTCCCGCATGCACCCTGTGTAATTCCGTTCGCTTCGTTCGCCGAAGCCAAACTGTTCCGAGACGACCTACAGCGGATCGTCGATGAGCCGGTCACTCTGATGAGGGGCTTCAATCAACGCCTCAGTTCGCGTCTGGTCGTCAGTACCTATCAAGCGCTACTTGAGGGGGTTCACCAGCAGACCCCGCTCGTGATCGTTCCGCGGTGGCCCGGAACATTCCATCAGCGTCTGAAATTGCTAGGTCGTCAACCGGGCATGCAGCGGCTGTACCTCATCCGCACAGAGCAGGATCTAATCTGCCCCAACGATGTGGCGGAGCTGCTGCACCGCATCGGGCCAATTCTCTGTGCATTCGGCAGGCATCGACTGCGAGCGCAGCACATCCTCCATACCGTTCCCTTCGGCGGAAGGCACCGGCCAGAGAAAATTCCGAGCGGGATACAAATCGACAAAAAACGAGGAATATATTGGAGGCATCAGCGACGCAATCAACTCCTCGCCAACCTGGCACGCCAGCTCGCCTCCGATGAAAAGTCGTTGAAGACTCTGCCAGCTCATCGGCAGCATGTCGCTGTCCTCGTCGATTTGACTGAGCATGCCCACAAGCTGGCAGGTCTGTTGCGAGGTTGGCCCATCGTCACACAGGACGATGTTACCGCACCAATACCGCACCGTTGCATCATCACGCTGCTCGCCGCCGCAGCCTGCCCGAATCTCGCCCCGTACTACCTCATCAATGCGGGCGGGGGACCGGCTTCACCCTGGCTGGAGTCGTGGCTGGAGGAGCGTGCCCTCGCACGGACTGCCATCCGGCTCGTCGATCTGAGCGATGGATTTTCGGGGGAGACGGCAGCCCTCAGCCACGGCCGGCAAGCCGGCTACAAGCGCGCCGGTGCAGTCTGGAGGCCACTTGCCAAGCAGTTCCTCAAACCCGTCCTCGATGCTCTTCGTGACTCGATTCATTAACGGCTAATGGCAGGCCGCTATTGACTGATTGTTGCTGCTAACAACATACTGCCAGTGATGTCCCATCCAAGTGGGTAGGGCATCCATTTTCGAAGAGGATCTGAATCATGAATTGTCATCCCGCCAGAGGGCCACCGACGTGACCACCCCCAACGACTCAATCGTGTCGCCGCCGGTCGCCTCCTGGTCCGGTCGCGATCGATCCCCACAATCCCGTTATGAAAGATAAGGACTCATCTTGGGCTACGATTCACCACGTCGAGGATACAGATCACCGACGATGAACGACCTGCTGCGTGACGGCGGGATGCCTTTCGGCAACCACAAGGGGAAGTCGACAGACTACCTCCGGCGTCACGAGCGGGAATGCTCAGGATGTGACCTCCCCTCACGGCACGAGCGGTACAAACTGGTTCGAAGCTGTGGCGAGAGGATTGCGGATACGCGCATGCTGTGGAACGCAGTGCTGCACCTCGTGAGTAAGGGCGACAAAGCCGCTGGACCAAACCGCCAGCGGCTGCATCGCCTTTACCGCACGAATCGGAAGTTCGTGCGGAAGGAACTGAGAAGGCTCTCCAGAGAACTGGAGGCGGGCACGTACCGGCCGGGTCCGGTACGCAGAATCGACATCCCCAAGTCGAGTGGGAAAGGGACGCGGCCGATCGAGGTCGCGGACTGGCAGGATCAAGTGGTGCAACGCGCCATCGTGCAATTTGTGCAGCCACTGGTTGACCCGCTCTTCGATGACTTGTCCGTGGGATTCAGACCGGGACGCGATCGCTGCGAGGCGGTCGCGAGAGTAGTGCATCTAATGCACACGACCGGTCGGCAGGTGCTCATCTCTGCGGACCTGCGAGACGCCTTCACTCTAGTTCCCCATGCACCACTTCTGGAACGGACGCAGTCGCTGCTCGGGCAGGAGTGGCTCACACGGCCCATCAGCAGAATCGTCGGCGGAAACGGAAGGAAACGGGGAGTTCCACAGGGAGGGGCACTTTCGCCCCTGCTGCTGAATCTCTACTTGGACGGGGTGCTCGACCAGAAATGGAGGACACGGCACCCAGACATCCCCCTGATCCGCTACGCCGATGACATCCTGCTGCTGTGCCAGAGCGTGGAAGAGGCCCAACAAGCCTACGAGACGCTTAGAGAACTGCTCCAGCCCACGGGGATGCAAACCAAGGGAACCTGCGAGACCGACACGACCGACCTAACAACAGGACACCGGGCCGAATGGCTCGGCTACAGCCTGGGAATGGTAGGCAGTGAGATAACAGTCCGGGTAAGTGAGAAATTCCCAACAAAGCTGCACCACCACCTCGCAACAGCATTGGCTGAGGCAGATGGAGCTCTGGTGACACACGAGGTCATCATGGGCGTCATCGACCAACTCGGTCCGTGCTACCAGTACGAGGACCACTTGTGCGTATTCCGCCACATACAGGCGATAGCCCGTGAACTAGGGGTGGGCGAGACACCGAGCAACAATGAGTTGCTGGGGGCCTGGCTGCGATCCCACGCGCGCTACGTGACCCTACAGAGACACCTACAGTTGGCCGATGAGGCATCTGGGATGGTGACTGCTGCTACTGGCCACGGCTCCGCCCGAGGCCACCGAGAATCGGCGACTACCAGCCGAGGCAGTGCAGAAGACACATGTCATGCACCGCAAATGTTTTCCGGTGACGAGACCGAAGCAACTTCGGTCTTGATCACCACCAGTTTCTACCTGCCGAGCGGGATCGGTGGGTGGACATGCCAATTGTCTGATGGGGATCAGCGGCGATATCAGATTGAGTCAGGTGTCACTAAGAATGCAACCGCAAACCGGCTGGCACTTCAGGGCCTCATACGGGGTCTGGAGCAGCTCGCCGACGACAGACGGCTCGCTCAGCGACCCGTCGAGGTTGTCACGGATTCCGAATATCTGGTGAATGGAGCGGGGAGGCTGTTTCCGGCTTCCGATGGCCGACGTTGGTACCGATCTAACGGCCTGCCGATCGCGAACGAGGATCTTTGGCGGCAGGTCGCCACGCGACTGGAGGCCATCCGGTTCGACATCCGATGCCTGCGTGGATGTCGTATGCCGCGCCGCATTGGACAGAGTCATCAGCCAGCCCTCGTTGCGGAGAACGGCCAATTCGCATCCATCAATGGCACCGAAAACAGGCGTCTTCGGAAAGGAGGGTCGATGGCACAATAGAGCCGGCGGCCAGAACATTCAGTTCGAAGGAAGAATCGCCAGCTAACTGCATTCACGAGTGATCACAGAAACTATTCGCACTGGGTAGGTGCGGACGGTCGGTGTACGGGTACGGATTGAGCAAGATTCTCTACGGGGGGACTTGTCGGCGGTTGCGGTACGTTTCATTCACGTCTCGCGACCCAATGCTATGGTCATCCTTCGAGAGAGTCTTGCCGGGCTCAACAATTGGATTGTACTTCGACGCAACCCGGTCAGTCATGATCGGTGTCCGGTCAAATTACGGACGGGTCCATTTCATTCAGAACCTCTGCGACTTCAATTCCAAAGTCGGTGAGGCGATACCCGACCGACGTTCTACCTTTACCAGGAATCACCAGCTTCAACTCAATGACCTTGGCCACCGATTTTCCGAAGTTGCCTGGTAAGTTTTTTTTGTCGCTGCCCGCGGGGGCGAGATCCTGTTTCTTGCACGGCTGTGCCCGCAACAGCCTCTTCAGAATCCAGCGGTCCATTGGGTTGTTGAGTTTACCGATGACCTCGACGACGGCGAGGCTCAATCGTCGATCGCGCCGCCACAGTTGATCGTAATCGGGAAGCGATTCGGTAGTCACCTGTAGCTCCCACGCCTGGTAAAGAATGCGACGCTCGCCTTCCATGATGGCCGCCAGACGTGCTGCATCGTTCCTGTTCCACAACCAGTTTCCAAAATGCGATTCGAGCAGCGAGCCTGCGAGCCAGCAGTGGTTATCCAGAAACATCTCCTCCGTGGAATCGGACAAGACCGGGAGGCAAAGGTCTTGGACGTGACGCGTAAAGTTTGCAAACCACCATAGCACTGCTTCATGCGCCGAAGGATCTATCGCAGATTCTGGAAAGCCGCCCCAAGGATTCGTGCTTCCCACCGAGTCAACCACGCGAATCAGGGTCGAGGGCACCGCTCCGCCTGACCCTGACGAGCCCATGAATCTGTGAGACCAGTGCGAAACTGCGACTTCGACGAACTCGTGCCATCCAGAGAAAAGGGAGAGGCCATACGCGACCACCTGATTGCGATTCTCCTCGTCGGGCGGCGGCTCAAGACGGGGAACGAGGGCCAACCGTGGAAGTCGGGACCGGACAAAGAAGGGCTCTTCGGTGCCCGAGCAGTGTCCACAAAGCGATGACATCCAATCGAGCCACTCATCCAACAAGAGGCTCGCATATACGAAATCGTCAATTCGCAGAGCACAATCTGCGTCGCTGGTCTGTGGGGTCGGTTTAGTCATGTGATCGGCTCCAAATGAAGGACTCGAATCAAAGTTGCTGGGTATGGGCCATCCGAGAAGCTCTGGCTATCCAATCTTCTCTGCCGTGGCGACGGCGAGGGCGAGTGTTTGTGATGTGTAGTGGGCCGTCATGTCGGGCCTCGAGTGCCCCAAAATGGCCTGTGCTGCGTCGCTGCCGAATCGATCGCGGATCAAAGTGGCAGACGTGTGTCTGAGTTCGTGCGGGACGAAGGGACGAATCTCGGCCCGCTTGCAGGCCGCTCGCACGATGTTCGAGTAGGTGTTACGCCGAATCCGAAACAATGGTTGATCGGGCGTGGCTTCTTGCAGGTACTTGTGCAGCAGCATTTGAGCTTTGGGGCCGAAGGCGAGGACACGGATTTTGCCCTGATGCTCGGTCTTATGGTGTTCCAGCCGTGCCGTCCAGATGCTGCCGCTGCTGTCGATCATGGCCGTCGTCAGCATCAGCAACTCGCCGGGACGGGCTCCCGTCGCCAACTGAAGGTCGATCAGATCCTTCACTTTCTGTGATCGCAGCACGCCTTTCACGGCATCGATCTGTTCGGGGGTGACCGGCCCCCGCGTTCGACCCTCCTTCGCCTTGGACCGGCCCGCCAAGAGTGACTCCACACACTTGAGCCGGTTGAGGACGTCGTCGCCCACCATTTCCCGCCCCACAGCCCACTTGAACATGTGCCGCAGCCGGACGATCTGGCGATTGATGAAGCCGCGAGACCACTTCAACTCAACCATCTTGGCTTGGACGGCACGCAGATCGTTGGGGCCGAACTCGCGGAGCGGCTTGTGTCCGTACAGTTCTCGGACGACTCGGATCAGGGAGCGGTAGCAATCGACTTCGTCAGTCTGCTGGCCGTTTTTGACGTACCACGACTCGGCGTAATCGAGATAGGCGAGACACAGCTCGGCGACCGAAGGCCCCACGTCAGCAGTAGCGGACGGTGGAGCCTGCAACAGATTCAGCCGGTTTCCACCGGAGAGTTGGGAGATGATCTCGCCGTACTTGCGGCGAGACTCATCGGAGCCAAACAGCCCCAAGTAGAAATCCCGGCGATCGACCGTAACAACGGCCTGCCCGGACGAGCGGTGAAGACGATAAGACGGCACGGAGGCCCGAGGCCGACCTGCTGATGGCGAACGTGACATGCGGCTTTCCTCAATTGTTCGGTAGGATTACCGAAGAATTCAGGCGTCTGTGAGCCGCACTGCTGAACACCAGCAGGTATCGTAACTTCTGATTCGGCTTGCTGTTGCTAAAAAATGCCCAAGACAGGAATCGAACCTGCACGGTATTGCTACCACTAGGCCCTCAACCTAGCGCGTCTGCCAGTTCCGCCACTTGGGCTGATGATGTTCAACT
>JAYUFF010000375.1:0-2164 GCA_043738825.1 Schlesneria sp. | reverse complement strand
CTTGTTTGGCACAGCTTGGCGCAATAGTCCTTGAAGCTGGCGAGTCCTTCACCGATGAGGAGTACTGTATCCGTCCAGAGTGCCGAGCGAGTGCGTTGACCCGACTGGAAAGCTTGCTTGGTTCGGCTGTGGCAGCAGAAGCTGTTCTCGGAATCTTGGGTTGGGGCGCTACCTAATCGCCACAGCATGCAGAAGGAAACGACGACATGGAACAGGGAGCGATCATTCTCTGCGGTGGCAAGTCGAGTCGCATGGGACGAGACAAGGCGACGCTCCCCTTTGGTCCCGAGCAAATGCTTCAGCGAGTCGTTCGTCTGTTGGGTGAGGTTGTCGATCTCGGGAAGATCGTGGTCGTGGCCGCGCCCGGTCAATCGCTGCCCGAACTCCCCGCTGGCGTGTCGGTCGCTCATGACAGTCGCCAAGAGCGCGGTCCATTGGAAGGTCTGGCGGCCGGACTTCGCTCGCTCACCGGGCGAGCCGACGCGGTCTATGCCACCAGTTGCGACGTGCCGCTCCTGGTGCCGAGTTTCGTCGAGCGGATGTTCGACTTGTTGGGCGAGTACGACATCGCAGTCCCTCGCGATGGCCAACATCATCATCCGCTGGCCGCCGTCTACCGCCTGACAGTCCTGGCTCACGTCCAGAAGTTGTTGGATGCCGACCGCCTGCGGCCGCGTTTTCTGTTCGACGAGGTCCACACGCGCGAAGTCCCGGTCGATGAATTGCGCTCGGTCGATCCGCTGCTCTCCACGCTCGAAAACCTGAATCATCCGGAAGACTATCGGGCCGCATTGGCCGCAGCCGGTTTCGCAGAGTCGGCCGAGTGACGAGACTGATTGCCGATCAGCGGCTCTGCCCGGCGCGGATTTTGTAGGCCGGACCAAGGGGGCCGGCCTACGTTGGGTTGCGGCCGAGCGAAATCTGGTCGCGTCGATAGTTCGGGTCAACGGCGATGGCTATACTGCCCCGACTCGCGACCGGCATTCGGTCGCGCTCTACCTCGAACGGGCGGAACGGCACTCATGCAGCAGGTTGACGTGGTCATCATTGGCGGTGGGATCGTGGGGTTGGCCACGGCCTATCGGTTGCTCGAACGGTTTCCGGGCAAGCAGGTCGTGATCCTCGAAAAGGAGCGCGAGGTCGCTCAGCACCAGACCGGTCACAACTCGGGCGTGCTGCACTCCGGCATCTACTACAAGCCGGGGTCGCTCCGCGCCACGAACTGCCGCGAGGGCAAGCTGGCGATGGAAGCCTTTTGTGAGAAGGAGAACATTCCCTTCGAGCGCTGCGGCAAAGTCATCGTCGCCGTGACCAAGGAGGAACTTCCGCAACTGGAGCGGATCTACGAACGGGGCCAGGCCAACGGCACCGCCTGCGAAATGATTCAGCCCGAGCGTCTGAAGGAACTCGAACCACATTCGGCCGGCATCCAGGCGATTCACGTTCCCGAAGCGGGCATCGTCGATTACCGGCAAGTCTGCGAGCGGCTGGCTCAGCGGATCACGGAGTCCGGGGCCATTGTCAAAACGAGCGCGAAGGTCACGGGCATGTTTCGTCGTGACAACCGCATGGTCGTTGAGAACGGGGCGGGCGAGGTCGAAGCGCGGCTGGTCGTGAACTGTGGAGGATTGCACTCCGACCGGCTGGCGTGGATGTCGGGACAGCGTCCCGACGCGCAGATCGTTCCGTTTCGGGGCGAGTACTTTGAACTCAAGCCCTCCGCGCAGCATCTGTGTCGCGGGTTGATCTATCCCGTCCCCGATCCCAACTTCCCGTTCCTGGGTGTTCACTTCACGAAGATGATTCACGGCGGAGTCGAATGCGGCCCGAACGCGGTTCTCGCCTTCTCCCGCGAAGGCTACTACAAGACCAGCTTCAACCTGTTCGACACGCTGGAGTCGCTTACGTATCCGGGCTTCCTGCGACTGGCGTGGAAGCACTGGCGCGCAGGAATGAACGAGATGTGGCGTTCGCTCAGCAAGTCGGCCTTCGTCGCCGCCCTGCAACGACTGGTCCCCGAAGTTCAGTCCGAGCACCTCGTCCCCGCACCGGCCGGAGTGCGTGCTCAGGCCCTGACGCGCGACGGCAACCTCGTCGATGACTTCCTGATCGTCGAGAACGATCTGGTCATCAACGTCTGCAACGCACCCAGCCCCGCCGCCAC
>JAYUFF010000374.1:0-15294 GCA_043738825.1 Schlesneria sp. | reverse complement strand
GAGGGCGGTTGCTCAATCGCCCTCGCTCACGCTGCGGGTTGGTGTGCGAACAGGAACAATCCGGTCTGGCGATCCAATCTTGGCGGACTCATGGAGCCGCCTGTTTCAGACCGTGCTGTTCGAGCAACTGCCGGAACGCCACGGCCTGATAGGCGCGGTCGATCTCGTCGCGGTTGAACAGATGCGACTCCAGATTGCTGAGTATCCGGAGCAGGACCAGCCGCTTCGTGGTTGGCTCGGGAAAGCCGTCCGGATCGAGGCCCGGAAACATCTGGGCGCGATCGTCGCGCGAGAGGACTTTGCCTTCATCGAACGGATTGAGAAAGATGTCGTCGCGCGGGAAGCCGACCGGCGCGCGACGGCCCTCGTACTTGACGATGTATCGCCACGGAGTCGGCACGCCGACGATCGGGACTTCCAATCGCTCACCCACCGCGACGACGACGTGAGACAACGTGACCGGCAAGCCCTTGCGAGTCGCCAGGACTCGCGCGAGCGAACTGTTGTCGGGGCTGCCGTAATCATCAACGTTACCGGTGAATTTCTCGTCGTCGAACAAGACGCCTCGCAACGCCGCGACCACCAACTTGGGATCGGCTGTCTTCGGAACAACGTCCTTGCCGAGTCGTTCGCGCACCTTGGCCGCCAGCGCATCGAGCGGCTTCGTGAGGTCTTCGCGCCGGACTCCCGGATCGACGATCCTCGCGATCAGCCACATTCCCTGTTCAAGATCCAGCTTGTCGTCCGGCTGCGAGGCGCACGCCTTGAACTCCTCAATCGACGGCGGCTTGTCGATCAGCTTGAGTATGGCCGCAACGCGCGACCGGACTTCCGGCGACTCGCTGCCCTTCGCCCGAACGAGTTCCTCGCGCGCGGCCGCTCCGAGTTTGAGGAGCTGCTTCATCGCCGCCTCACGCTCGCCAAATTGAGAGGCACCGAGTTGCTCGATCAGCAGCGCAATCTCGTCCGGCGACGGCGACTTCTCGGGACTAGCCGACTCGTCCGCCATCAGGCAGACGGCGACCAACAGCGATCCGATCAGGACGGCTCGGCAACTCAACGCGGTTCTCAAACCAATCATGTTGATGGTCCCGTGGCAGAGACAGTGTCCAAGTGAAGTCTTCCAATCGCAAAGCGATGACAGCGAATAGCTGCGGGCGTCAGCCCGCAGTCGAGGTGGCACAATTGCATTCCAGCCGCGAAGCGGCGACAGCAGACCATCCTGTCGAGCCACAATCCCTGCTGCCGCCGCTTCGCGGCTCAATCGGTTGTTCCGATCGTGTTCCGTAGGCTGATGCCCACGGCTATTCGCTACCGTCGCTTCGCGACTCAGGACGTGCCACACAAACGTCGAACAGTGCATGGAAGTGAGTCCGTCTCACGTCAGCCCCGTCAGAGTTCCCTTCGAGTCGCGGAAGGAATCCGCCTCGACACCCATCTTCTGAACGAGCGTCAACAGGACGCTCGACAGAGGCGGGTGATTGTTCGCTTCAAACGCAAGATGCTGACCGTGCTTGAGGCCCAGCTTGTGACCGCCCGCGATCAGCAGCGGCAGGTTCTTGGGCGAGTGCTCGCCCCCCGCTCCCGAGTTCATTCCCGAGCCGAACATCACCAGCGTTCGGTCCAGCATGTTGCCGTCCGCCTCGGAAGTTGTCTTGAGGAACGAGAGAAATCGTCCCAGCCGTTCGAGATGGAACCGATCGATCTGCGCGAGCTTCTTGAGCATGTCAGCGTCGCCGCCGTGGTGAGACAGTTCGTGGTGGTTCTCGCCTCCCCCGCCGTAGCCTCCCGCCTCGCGAGACCACTCATACGCGATGACGCGCGTCGTGTCGGTCAGGAACGCCAGGTACGAGACCTCCAGCATCACGTCCAGCCACATCGGGCGGTCGTGCGCGTTCTGCGGCTGCATGGAGAGTTGCAGATCACGCGACTCGACGTTCGGCTTCGGCACATCGACCCACGACTCGAGTCGCTGCACGCGCTGTTCGGTCTCACGCACCGAGCCGAGATACTCGTCGAGCTTCCGTTTATCGTTCGTGCCCAGTTTTTGTTCGAGCGACTTCGCCTCGCCCCGCACGCTGTCGAGAATCGACTTCCGCTCGGCATACCGACGCAGCGTCGCCGCGCGGTCGGCGGCGTTGTCGGGGACGAACAGCCGGTCGAAGAGCTGTCGCGGCGAGTTCTCGCTCGGCAACGGAGTCCCACTCCGATCGAACGACAACGTGTGCGAGTGGCCCGCCGAGCCGGTGCCGCTCGCGTCGGACAGTTGTAGTGACGAGAAGCGCGTCTGCTTCCCATGCCGCTCGGCCACGATCTGATCGGCTGAGACGGAGTTCGTGTAATCGGCCCCCGGCACCGCTTTCAGGTCGGCTCCCGTCAGCCACGTATCCGCGCCGCTATGCCCTCCCTGCGAAGCCGGATGTCCCAACCCCGAGATCACCGTGAAGTCCTGCCGATGCTCCTTCAGCACCTCCAGCGTCGGCGACAGCGTGTAGTTCGCGCCGCTCTCCTTCGGCACCCACTCCAGAATGTTCATGCCGTTCGGAACGTAACAACAGATCATCCGGGGCTGGACCGACTCCGACTTCGCCAGCGGCTGGAACTGCGACGGAGCCGACCAAACTCGCGGCAGCATCGCGTCCAGCAACGGCAACGAAACGGCGGCTCCAAGCCCGCGCAGGACGTGACGGCGAGTGAGTTGAATTGAGGGCATTGAAAATCTCTCCTCATTGAGGTCGCCTGAGTGGCTGTGGTCGATCAAGTCGATGTGTGGTCTACGAATCACGGGGTGTGGTCCACGAAATCACGGGGCCTTCTTTTTGGTCGCCGTCTGTGGTGGAAACAACTCGGCAACCGGGCAGCGGAAGCCGGGGAGTACGTCATCGCCCGTGAGTTCATCGTCGGCGCGAAGCTGCACGACCGGCTGACCGGCTCGGAAAACTCGCACGCTGCGGTTGTCGGGATTGATGAGCCACACCAGCGGCACACCGGCGTCGAGATACTCCGCCACCTTGGCCTCGACATCGCGGTACGTGTCGGTTGGTGAGATGACTTCAACGGCGAGATCGGGAACGACCGTGATGTACCCTTCGGGAATCTCGTCGCCGGGAAGTCGTCCCGCTCGGATGAAGGACGCATCCGGCTTGCGGACTCGTTCCGGGTCGTCGTCGTAGCAGCGATAGGCCGTTCCATCCGGGAACGCCCAGCCACCGGAATTGGTCGCCAACAGGTTCAATCGAAAAAACGTCTGACCACTGACCCAACTTGCGACGGATCCCATTTCTCTCTCCACCAATTCGCCATCGACGAGTTCAAAACGGTCGCCGTCCGGCATCCGCAGCAGTTCATCGGCAGTGATGGTGGGCTGAGCCACGGTACTCATGTTCGATCTCTCCTTCGGGGCAACTGATGGCCATCGCAGCGATGGGCACAAGGCTGATCGGCATTCTATCGGCAACAGCAAGGGCTTGTCGCTACTTGGTGCCGAACGATTCCGACGTGACGATGAACGCAATCAGCGAACGCAAAGTGTACTTGTTCTGCTTGACGTGTTCGACGGCGGCTTTGATCTGCGGCTGGTCGGCCACTCCGAGTTCGCGGCCCAACCCATACGTGAACAGTTTGCTGGCGAGGCAGTTCAGGAACAGGTCTTCCTTTTGGAGCAGCGTCTTTCGCAGATCGTCCACGCCGTCGATGGCCGTGCCGTCGGGGAGTTTGGACGAGGCGTCGATGGTCGGGTCGTTCCGATCGACTCGCCCTTTGTAGCCGAAGCCTTCGCGATCGCGCCACTCGCCCGAGGCGTTGAAGTTTTCGAGGGCGAAGCCGAGCGGATCGATCTTGTTGTGACAGCGCGCGCACTGCGCGAGCGTCCGGTGGATTTCAAGCCGCTGCCGCACGGTCGCCTTGTCGATGCCGGGCACCTTCGGCGCGATGTCGCCCGCGTTCGCGACGGGCAGGCCGGGGTCGGTGCCGAGCAGATTCTTCATGACCCACGTTCCGCGCTTCACTGGCGACGTGCGGGTTCCGTTGGAAGTGATCGTCAGAATGGAAGCCTGCGTCACCACGCCGCCGCGATGAACGCCATCGGGCACGGCCACTCGACGGAACTGGTCGCCTCGCACGTTCGGAATCCCATAGAACCGCGCCAGCCGCTCGTTGATGACGACGAAATCCGAGCCGACGAAATTCATCACGCTCAGGTCGTGCCTCAGAATCTCGGCGAAGAACGCGCGAGACTCATCAACAATCGAGACCTCCAAGTGCCGGTCGTACTGCGGATACAAGTCGGCCGCCGGCGGGTTCGATCCGACCTCGCGCAGACCCAGCCACTGTCCCGCAAAGTTCTGCACGAAGGCGTCGGACTTGGGATCGGCGAGGAGCCGATTGACCTGCGCGACCAGCGTCGCCTTGTCGTGCAACTTGCCCGAGTCGGCCGCCCGAGACAATTCTTCATCGGGCATCGACGACCAGAGGAAGTACGACAGTCGCGCCGCCAGTTCGTAATCGGTCAACCGCCGTGTGGCCGTTGCCGTTGCCGATGCCGAGTTCCTCGCACCATCAGCCTTACCTTTCGTCCCATTGGTCCCTTCCGTCCCTTTGCTCAAATCATCCGCGCCCGTCGTGGCATGACCCGGTTCCGCCAAATACAAAAAGTGTGGCGAGACCATCACGGCGATCAGTGGCGTCTTGAGCGCCTGCACGAACGACAACGAGTCGGTTCGCACCAGATCGAACAGCTTGAGCTTTTCGTCCACCTCAGCCGAGGCGACTGGCCGTCGATAGGCCCTCTTCATGAATCGAGTCAACACTTCGCGAGCCACCGACCGTTCATCTTGCTTCGATTTCGGTGTGTCTCCCAACACGAGCTTGTGACTTGGTGGAGGCCACGATTCGTAGAGCGGGCCTTCCAACTCGAACCAATCGACCCACGCTTCGGGCCGAGCGAAGTTGTCGTGGCCCTGCATCCAGAAGTTTTCCAGCACCTTCGGAATCGGATAGGCGTACTCGATCGTGAGGCCCGCCGATTCCTTCGTCATCCGCGTGCGGACTTCGTAGATGTCGGGCTTGTCGTAGGAAGCGGGAACGTCGAATTCGGTCAGGACTTTGGGCTGGCCTCCCAAATCACGAACCAGCTTCAAGCGAGGAGCACCGTAGTCATAGATGCGGTCGGTTTCAAAGTGCTTGAGGTCGTTGACGACCGCCTCGCGATGCCACTTCTCCCCCTTCGGATTCTCCTTCATCTGTTTTTCAAGACGATCTTCGAGAAACTTGCGGGCCGACTCGACGACCTGTTCGCGCGTCGGGACTTTTCCCCCCGCGCGAATGCGGATCACGTAGTCGCCCTCGTGCTGCATCTTGAAGTCGCGCGCGTTGAGATGCCGGTCCCACGAATCGTGGTGCATCACCTTGAACGCACCCTCGACGCGGTTCCTCCCGCCGTGAACGATCGCGTTCTGGCCGTCGTATTTGACGCGACTGTGATCGCCATCGCCGACCTCCGGCTCGAACCGCCACTTGATCGCGGGAGGCTGCTCCCCCTCAACGAGTACACGATCCAGAATCTTGCGGGCCGCGTCGAGGTACAACTCCGTGTGCATCGGCGACATCGTCAGGGCTTTGCCGTTGTTGTCGAAGCCACCGGCCGTCGGTTCCTGCGGGAAGCTCGACACGTCGAAGTCGATTCCCACCAGATTGCGGATCGTGTTGCGATACTCGTCGCGGTTGAGCCGCCTCAGCACGATCCGACCCTCGCGCCGCACGACCTCGGCCCGCGCCATCTGCCCCGTGATCCAATCGACCACCCGCGCGACCTCGTCCGATTTCGGCTGCGGCTCCTGCTCGGGCGGCATCTCGTGACTGTTGAGCACGTTGACGATCTCGCCCCATTTTTCCTTCGCACTCGGGTCGAGGAAGTCATTCTTGAGCTGCTGCTCGATGTGGAACTCGCCCTCGTTCTTTATCGGCCCGTGGCAGCGAACGCAGTGCTGCTTGAGGAACGGCGTCGCGATGTCACGGAAGCCCGCCGCATCGGCGACCAGAACGGGAGCGTCGGCCGCACGACTCGGTCGGCCCGAGTTGACCAGCAGCCCAGCGAGAGTGATCGCGGCGACCACCGCCATCCGCTTTGATCTCGTCGCAGGCAATTCACGCACGATTGTGTCGTCCCTTGGTTGCCAACGTTCTTTTCCCGGCACGTGGCGAAGAATTCGGAACGCTGATTGACACTGATCTCCACTGATTTGAATCAGCGAAGATCAGCGAGGATTAGTGTTCAGTCCGCCGGATCATGTCCCAACGCGCAACCCCATGGACGGCATCGCCGCGTTTTTGCGGCGGATGCCACGAATCTACTTGTCGGAGCCCTGCTTCTCGATTCGGTAGAGATGCGTCTTCGTCCGCAGGAGGAGCGATTTGCCAGCCACGGCGGGGGACGCGAAGAAGCCGTCGTCGAGTTTGTTCTCGGCGACCAGTTCAAACTCGCGGGCCGCTTTGAACACGATGACCTGTCCCGTTTGCGAGAAGCTGTAAATCATCCCGTCTGCGTAGAGGGGCGATGCCCAGAACATGCCGTCCATCCGCTTGGTCCAGATTTCCTGACCGGTGGTGGCGTCGAGACAGGACGCCACCCCTTCGTCGTTGACCATGAACAGCAGTTCGCCGAGCAACAGTTGTGAGGCTCGTTTGGGGACGGACTTGTTCGACTTCCAGACGATGTTCTTGGAGATGTCGCCGACACCCTCGGGACGCACCGCGACCAGCGGATTCGGCCCATCGGCCGAGTTGATGTAGACGAGGCCGTTGCCAAACAGCGGCCGTCCCGCCGCGTTCATCCCTCCGTGACGAACCGTCCACACGGGATCGCCGTTCTTCGGATCGTAGGCGATGGTGGCAGAGGCGAACGGGCTGACGAGAACCTCGCGCCCGTTCGCGCTGATGAGCAGCGGCGTCGAGTACGCCTTCTTGGCGTCTCCGTCCGTTGTGCCGTAGTCGATGTCGCGGTCCCGCTTCCAGATTGTCTTGCCGGTCAGCTTGTCGAGCGCCGTGATGTACTGCTGGTCGTAGCCGTCGAACGTCAGGTAGAGCAGTCCGCCGTAGACGACGGGCGACGATCCCGGCCCGCGCCAATGATCGCACTCCAGATCGCGTCGCTCCCAGATTTTGTGACCGGTCTTCGTGTCGAGACACGCCGTGCCGTAGGCTCCGAAGTGGATGTAGACTCGCCCCTCTTCGATGTACGGCGTCGGCGAGCCATAACTGTTGCTCGTGTGCGTGGTCTGGGGCGTGTCGAACTCAAACAGCTTCAGATCGTGAACGATCTTTCCCGTGTCGAGGTCGAGACAAACGGCCGACAGCGGAATCGGCGTGTCGAGCTTCGGCTGCTCCTTGGTCGTCTTCTGAATCTCGGGAGCATTCGTCACCCAGACCTGTTTGCCCCACACGACGGGTGACGACCACGCTCGGCCCGTGATCGGCGTCTTCCAGACGACCTCGGGTGAGCCTTCATCAAACTTGGTCGGCAATCCTGTCGCCGTCGATGTCCCGTCACCGTGAGGACCGCGGAACTGGTTCCAGTTCGGTTCCGCCGCCGCTGCAATTCCGAGGCACTCGACGACACAGACACACACCGCCACAACAACCGTCGCAATCAATCGCATGGGAGACCTCAATCGGTGACGCCAGATGACAGAGCCGCCAAGAGCGTCCACTGTAGTCGCCCACCGAACCAGAGGCCAAGCGTCGAGCGATGTTTCCTGACCTTGGGGTGCCGTCGTGAATTGGTGGTCGTCTGTTCTTGTCTCCTCTCCCGCCCGACTGTGGGGGGGAGAGGGTGAGGGTGAGGGGGGCTTTGCTTCAGGCCGGAACTCGCTGGAATCCCTGCGGCTCGTGGTTGAGATCGGTCAGTCACGCCCGCTTCCAGGGTCTCTCGACCGTTCGGCCCCCTCACCCTCACCCTCAATGGCACTTACTTTACCCCAGTAACCCGAAGTGTCAGCGAGGGAAACAAAGGAAAGCGCCTCTTGTCATCGCCCTCGCTTACGCTGCGGGTTAGTAAAGTAAGTGCCATTGCACCCTCACCCTCTCCCCCGAAGACGGGGGAGAGGGGACCGGAATGTGACCACCAATTCACGGCGGCACCCCTGACCTTAGAACCCTGGCGTTGCTCACCGTTCCCACCAACTCCCGGCACAGTCGCGGCGATGAGGGGGAGGCTGAGATGTTCGTTGACCGCGACGGGATGTCGCTCACTTTCCGCAGTTGACCAAACGCCATGACCGGGGCATCCTCCAAGTCGCCAAGGGAGAACCAGTCGCCGAGATTTCAACGGAGCACACGTGATGGCAGGCAAACCCACGACGATCGACGAGTACCTTGCGGCCTTGAATGATGACCAGCGGGCCGTGCTCGAAAAACTGCGCAAGACCATCCAGACGGCAGCACCCAAGGCGGAAGAGTGCATCAACTACGGGCTGGCCGCATTCCGTCTTCACGGAAAAAATCTGGTGGGCTTCGGCGCGACCGCGAAGCACTGCGCCTTCTACCTCATGAGTGGTTCCACGGTGGAGGCTCACCAGGACGAACTCAAGGACTACGACACCAGCAAGGGGACCATCCGCTTTTCAGTGGACAAGCCCCTGCCCGCGACCCTGGTGAGGAAGTTGGTCAAGGCGCGGATCGCGGAGAACGGCGGTTGATCGACAAGCCTGAAACGAACGGGCCACGCTACTTCTTCAGCGACACGCAGACGATCTCCTTGTCGTTGCGGGCGTACACCGAACGGTTCGCGAAGGCGGGGTGAGTCCAGACGACATCGCGGCGTTGCGCCGGGCCGGTCGGCTCCAACAAGTGAGCGCGACCGAGTTCCGTGTACGCTTCCGGCGTCAACTTGGCGAGGATCAGATCGCCCTTCTCACTGAACAGGAAATAGCGGTCGGCGTGCTTGACGATGAAGGCCGTTCCCCAACGCTGGGACTCGCCGCTGGTCGGCTGGAACGTGGACCACTTGCGGTCGCCGGTGGCCAGGTCGAGGCAACGGAACTCCCCGTGGCTGCACGCTCCGTAAATGTAGCCGTTGTCGATGACCGGCGTGCTGATCAGGCAGTGCAGAGCGTCGGTCAAGCGTTCGTTCTGGCCGTGACGCCTCCAGACGACAGACGATGCAGGTTTCGTCGCATCGAGCTTCAGCAACAGCGATCCGTTGTAGAACGCGCTGACGAACAGCTTGTCTCCGTCGAGGCGCGGGGTCGCGACGGTCAGGCCCTCGTTCACTTCAAACGGCTGGTTCCAGTAGACCTTGCCGGTGGCCGGATCAAGCGAACTGACGGCCGACGGATGCCAGACGATCAACTGCCGCTGGCCTCCCGCCTCGACAATGATCGGCGAACCGTAGCCCGGCCCGTGACGGTCGGTCGAATCGAGGGCACGCCAGATTTCCTGGCCGGTGTCTTTGTGAAAGGCCACCACGGTCGAACCTTCGCCACCAACGAGGCAAATCAGTCGATCTCCGTCCAGCAACGGGTTGGCCGAATAGCCCCAGACGGGCGTCGTCCGGCGACCGTACTCCTCCTTGAAGTTCTTCGACCAGATCACCCTTCCATCGTCAGCGTTGAGGCACAGCAGATGCCCTTCCGACCCGAGCGTGTAGACCCGCCCATCCTTCACCACGGGCGTCGTCCTCGGGCCGGCGGGATAGCTGACGGTGTACGGGCAGGGATACTCGTGCTTCCACACGACGGAGCCATCGGAATCGTTGAGGCACAGCACCCGCTCAGTCGCGGCTTGTCGGCCTCGCTCAAACGGGTTGTTCGGGTTCGTGGCCCCTTCGGGGAGCAGCTTGTCGGTGACGAAGACGCGATCCCCGACAACGGCCGGTCCCGCGTAGCCGCCTCCGATTTTGACTCGCCACCGAACGGGAGGGCCGTCCTTGGGAAAGGCGTCCACGATTCCGGCCTCGCGCCACACGCCGTCGCGCTGCGGACCCATCCACTGCGGCCAGTCATCGGCCCGAACAGGGAATCCGATCTGACTCAATACCAACAACAGTGCGGAGCATCGAAAGGTCGCAGTCGGTCGCATCGCAGTTCATCCTTGCAGAGTAGTGTCGGTAGCGGATTACGGAACGCGATTCTGTCACCGATGACCGCGAGCGACAAGGACCGAAGCGAGCGGCCCAGGCCATCGCCATGTTGAATCTGGGGTGTTGGGTGCCACGGTCACGGAGCTTCGACGTGGCCGTGAGCTGGGGAATCAGCCCTCACGTCCTCGCACGGCCACATCGAAGCTCCGTGACCGTGGCACCCCTCATTTGAAAAATGGCGATTGCCCTGCGAGCGGCCAGGGCCATCGCGAGAGTCCGCATTTTCCCATCGCGGCCGATCGGCTATAGTCCCACCTCACCCCGGCAGCTCACGTCGGCAGGAATTGACCGCGCGGCATGGCGGGTGTCCAATATCGCCAGAGGGAATTGAACCACTCATGTCGAAAGCCACCTCGAACACAACGCCGAGTCCGCAGGAACAGAAGTCTGAGGGCAAACAGTCGCACGCGCAGCACGATCCGCCACAAGGGGCTTGGCGGGAAACGTGCGAGTCGATCGCGTTCGCGTTCGTGCTGGCACTGCTGTTCCGCACGTTCGCGGCGGAAGCGTTTGTGATTCCAACCGGCTCGATGGCACCGACGCTGCTCGGACGAAACAAGGAAGTCGCTTGTCCCGGCTGCGGGCACTGCTACGAAATCGGAGCCAGCGAAGAGGCGGACGATGCGGGTTATCTGATCCAGTCCCAGCGGATCAGTCAGTCGGCCTGTCCCAACTGTCGGCACATGCACGATGTCAAACCGTTGAACGTCTTCAAGGGAGACCGCATCCTTGTCAACAAGGCGGCGTACCAGTTCGGCGACCCGAATCGGTGGGACGTGATCGTCTTCCGCTATCCCGAGGACACGCAGAAAAACTATATCAAGCGGCTGGTCGGATTGCCCAACGAGGCGATCCGCATCGAACGCGGTGATGTCTACGTTCGGAAGAGCGATCAGGACGAGTACCGCATCGTTCGCAAGCAGAACCCCGACAAACAGAAGTTGCTGCAACAACTCGTCCACGATGACCGACAACCTCCGCGCGACCTGCTGAAACTCGGCTGGCCCGAGTCGTGGTCGGCGGTCGAACGCACGGGGGCCGAGAACGGCGTTGATGGCTGGACGGCCGATGCCAAGGGATGGACTCGCGATCCGCAGGCGAAGGCCCGTCACTTTGAGATGCCGTCGTCGGAGCAACCACGGTGGGTGAGGTATCGGCATCTCGTCCCGACGGAGATCGACTGGGGAGCAGTCGCCGATGGCAAGCCACCCGCGCGGAATCCGCGACCGCAACTGATCTCGGAATACTGCGGTTACAACATGTATACGGGCTGGCGTTCGTCGAGTATTGACGACGACCGTTATTGGGTCGGCGATCTGACGTTGACCTGCACCGCCACGGTCTCATCGGCGACGGGGAAAGACGCGCACCTGCTGCTGGAGTTGGTCGAGGGCGTGCGCCGCTATCGCTGCCGGATCGACGTGCCGAGCGGCCTGGCCACGCTGACTCGCAATGACGAACTCGCCGCCGATCCGCACGCGGCACCCGAGGTTGAGATGGCGAAGGCCAACACGTCCCTCACGGGACCGGGAACTTACACGCTGCGGTTTGCCAACGTCGATGACCGGCTGTGCCTGTGGATCAATGATGGTCTCCTCGGGAACGGCCTCGTTCCGTTTGGCGGCGGTGCCGAGTTTGAACCGCCGGCCAATCGACGCCCTCAGGAGGCCGATCTCACTCCGGTCGGCATCGCGGCGCAGGGGCTTGCCGTGCGAGTTTCGGAACTACTCGTCGAGCGCGACATCTACTACCGCGCCGACAGCGTGCCCAATGATGGGGGAGCCCTCCCCCTGAGCGAAGTTGATGAGAACCTGCCGCTGCGTGAGCTGCTCGCGAAGCCCACTGAATGGGGCGAGTTGTACGAAGACAGGTTTCATCGAGCCGAATTCCGGCAACTCGGACCCGACGAGTTCTTCGTCATGGGCGACAACAGCCCGCGCAGTCAGGACAGCCGACTGTGGTCGAACAAACGCCGCGCGGCGAATCGTCACGCCATCGACCGGCAGTCTCTGATCGGCAAGGCATTCTTCGTCTACTGGCCGCACGGTGTGCCGTTCCTCAACGGAGGCAATGGCTTCCAAATCTGGGGCCACCGTCCGGTTCCTCGATCCGTCAATCCAAACTGGGATCCCGAGACTCAACGCCGCGAGCGTCAGGACATCGCGGAGGAGAAGGCCGAGGCGTGGAAGTACGCCGAATACGTCGCACCGTTCTATCCGCAATGGTGGCGCTGGCAGAGGATTCGTTGATCGGATGTCGTAATCACAAACTGCAAGTTTTTGATCGCTCGTGCTGTGTCACACCTAAAAATTGGGGTTGTTGTCGTAGCCACGTTCGCCAGAACGTGGGCGAGACGCTGGATGGACCCCACGCTCTGGCGAGCGTGGCTACCCTCAAGATCAAGGTGCGACACAGCACTAGCCCGACGCGCGAGCGAGGGCTGAGCGTTCGATCCGAGCGAAACCCCCGCTTGCGCGTCGGGCGAATGGCACTAACTTTAGATCCGTAGCCACGCTCGCCAGAGCGTGGGGATCGCACCGTTACCGCAAAATCCCACGGTCTGACGACCGTGGCTACCTAAAGTTAGTGCCATTCGCACGTCGGGCTAGTTTTGAAATCGAATGAACTCCTACTTCTTTCCATGCTCCGCCGGGTTGGTGGTGTTGCGGAGCGTTGAGAGGTACTCGACCAGATCGCGCACATCCGACTTGGTGATTTTCTTGACGAGGTCTTCGGGCATCCCCGACTTGCCGACGGCGCGGTCTTCGATGGCCGACTTTTCCAGGACGACAATCGCTCCCTCGGGCTTCTGGAGTTGGATTCGCTGGCCGTCGTCCGACTTGATGATCCCCGCGTGAACCTTGCCGTCGTCCATTTGCAGGATGGCGGTCTCATACCCCTTCGCGATCTGCTTGTTCGGATCGACGAGGGCTTCGAGCAGGTATTCGCGGGTCTTGTCGAGGCCGATGCGCGACAGATCGGGGCCGACCTCGCCACCGTTGCCGTCGATTTTGTGACAGCGACGGCAGGAGACTTCACTGCGACCGAAGAAGACTTCCTTGCCTCGGACATCGCTGCCGCCTGTCATCGCCTCACGGTAGTCACGGAGATGGTCGTCCGGTTTGCGAGTCGCGTCGAACGCCGCGACCTGCTCCAGCATCGTCTTCGCCGCGCGAGTCTTCGCCGCGTCGAGCAGGTCGAGTTGCACGGCCTCGGGAACTTGTTTGTTTGCCAACTTGGCGAGCCACTGATCCAGCACGGTATCCGCGTCGTCACGCTTGAGCGACGCGAGCGTACTGATCGCCGCCTGCTGCTCGGCAATGGAGTCACTCGTCATCGTTTCGGCCAGCAGAGTGACGGCTCGCGCAGGATCGACGCCGATCACCTGACGACGGGCCTCACTTCTCACGGCAGGATCGGCGTCCTTGAGCGACTCATCGACGACCGACTTGAGTTGCGGGCTTTTGAGGGCGGCGAGTGCTCGCAACGAGGCGACACGCTCGGACGAGGGGCGGATCACGTCTTGCACGATGTCGAGCAGCAATGGTTCGGCCACTTTGATCTCGTACCGCGCGGCCAGCTTCGCCGCCGACTCCCGCAGCACGCCGCTGCCGCCGAACAGCGGGACCATCACCGGTTGCACTGCCGCTGCCACGTCGATCATGCGCGGCTTCAACAGACGATGGTCGCCGAGTACACGATCGAGCGGTGGGGGCGAGTTCCAATCGAGCAACTCGGAGATCGCTTCGACTCGCACGGTGTCATCGAGCAGCGGGTTGGCGGCCATCCCGGCGACGGCTTTCGCATTCTCCAACTGTCCAAGCCGGAAGTGGGCGTTCATCACACGACGCAGCAGCGGATCGGACAGCCCCGGTTTGTTGGCCAGCGTCGCGAGCGCGGGCATCGCGTCGGGAATCGGCACGTCGTGGATGGCGCGCGCCGCTTCGAGGACGACGAGCGGTTCGGCATCGTTGAGGAAGCCCGCGACGCCCGCATCGGCCAGCCGACGCAGGGCGAGGACCGCGCCCAGCCGCTCGGCTGGCGACGGTCTCTTTGCGGCTTCGCTCAGCGTCTTTGAATCGGCCGAGCCGACGAGGCCGATCACCGCAGCCTGCCGCAGCGTCGCGTCGATATCCGCGTTTTGAGCGAGAACTTCAAACAACGGACCAACCGCGCGCTTGTCCTTCACTCTGCCGAGAGCCAGCGCGGCGTGAGCCTTCACTCGCGGACTGTCGTCCTTCAACAGGTCGATCAGGCTCGGAGCGGATTCGGAGTACGCGGCCTCTCCGCAGACTTTGGCCACCTGCGCACGGACCTCGGGGATCGCGTCTTTGAAGAGCGGCAGAAGCGCCTTCAACACGACGGGCTTCGCGCGGCCAAGCTGCCCGAGTCCCCAGAGGCCATGCAGGCGATCGAAGAATCCCTCGCCCTTCGTCGCGGCCTGAAGCAGCACGTCGCCAGCGTTCTGCTCGACCAACGCCAACTGCGCCCGCAAGCGGATGCGGTAGTCCGGATGAGCGAGCAAGAAGCCGAGTTCCTTCGGGTCGCGGTGCGCGAAGCCCTCCTTCATCAACCGGCCGACCTCAGCGACGATGGGTGTCGTGCCGTGTTTCTCGTCGCGAAAGCGGTAGAGCCGCCCCTTGCCGATGCCGTCCCAACCATCGACCCAGTCGGAGACATACAGCCCGCCATCGAAGCCGAAGTCCACGTCGGTTGCCAGGATCGACCAGAGGAACTCCTGATTGTTCACGAGTTCAAACGAGGCTCCCATCGGGATCATCGAGAACGTGCGAATGCCACTGTTGGCGGCGGAGCCTCGAAAATCGGCCAGAAAGAAGTGACCACGATACTTCTCATCGAGGCCCGTGCCGGGATAGTACGCCAGCCCCGACGGGCCGTCCGCCACGTTGGCAACCGGTGGCACAATGTACGCCGCTTGACCGGGATGAGCCGGATACCAGAGCTTCTCACGATTCCAGGGGCCTCGATCTGGCAGGTACTGGTAGTACATCCGCCACCCGCTGTCGGAGTGCTGAGTAAGGTAAGTCCACCTCGCCCGGTCGCCGCCATCCGAGTTGTTGTCGCAGGTGAACAGATTGCCGAAGTCGTCGAACGCCAACTCCTGCGGATTGCGGAGTCCCGTGCAGAAGACCTCCAAC
>JAYUFF010000373.1:0-5737 GCA_043738825.1 Schlesneria sp. | reverse complement strand
ATATACTTCTTGTTCATCAGAACCTCCTTGTTCAACAGAGGTTCTCCGATTTCAACCCGGTCAATCAACCCCAAATCTGAGGCATGACAGGGCACTAGCCGTCTGTCCGACCACGGATGACCCAGATCTCGGGGCCGATCCGCACAGGAACAACGGCTTTCTTTACCACGACGATCCGAAAGGGCTGAAGACACCCCTGGATCGCATATCCGGCGGATGAACGCACGCGATGCGGACATCATCGGCGCTCCGCGCCTCCACAGAATGATCCGCCGTGGGACAAGTTACGGGCCTCCGCTGCCAGAGGGTGTGCTGGAGGATGATGGCACAGATCGGGGGCTGGCGTTTGTATTTGTTGGGGCAAACCTGAAACGGCAGTTCGAGTTCGTCCAATCGGAGTGGGTGAAAGACGGGACTTTCTTTGGTTCGACCGGCGACATGGACCCGATCACCGGGCCGAACGACGGAACGAATCAGTTCACCATTCCCCAACAGCCGATCCGACGCCGATTAAAAGGATTGCCTCGGTTCGTCGTCACGCGTGGCGGCGAGTATTTTTTCGCACCCGGCCTGCAAGCTCTTCGCTGGTTGGCTGACCTGGAAACCTAAATGATAAATCGAATCTGCGATTACCTCAGCAACTTTTGTGATGCGGACGGGAGGGACAATGGCTGACCATGTTTCCGGTATTCGGGCCATGGCCGATCCCGTCATCGACATCACCGACATGTACGTTTTCCCCAGCCCCGAACGGCCGGGCGTGTTGGTACTCGTCCTGGATGTCTTCCCGTTCGCCGCGCCGGGTGTACTCTTCTCGGACGCGATCGATTATCAATTTCGCCTGCGGCCGCTCACGATCGCCACTTCTGGTGCCGGAGCCGCGTTTGCCGTTGGTGACGACGAATACCGAGTGATTTGCCGTTTCTCCGTTCCTGCTGCTGGTGCTGGAGTCGGTACATCCGCCCAAGAGTGTACCTGTAGCACATCGACGGGCCTGTTGGTCTCGTTTCCGGTGAATGATGAACAGGGCGGGCAACTTCCGGGCCTGCGTGCCTTCGCTGGATTGCGGATGGACCCCTTCTTCTTCGATTCCGGAGCCATGTTGAAGACGATCAAGGCGCGGCAGCTTTCCTTTGAACCTGTGGGCAATTTTCTCACATCGCACCAGAATGTGCTGAGTGTCGTCGTGGAACTTGATGTCGCTTCTTTTTTCCAGCCTGGGCAGGGGCCGCTTTGGGCTGTTGTGGGTGAGACGATTAGGCCGGGTTCGATCCCAATCCGGCTAGAGCGTTTCGGTCGGCCGGAAATCAAAAATGTCATCATGCTGCCCCAGGAGTTCGATCCTATCAACCGTGGGATCGACATTCGCGACCTCTACAACCAAGAGGACGCCTTCAAACTGGGGCGGGCGTATCTTGCCGCCTTTCGCTCTCGCATCAACGCCAATCTCGCCTTTTACGATTCACTCGACGGAAAGACGGACTGGCCGTTAGATGCTCAGAGCAACCATCCACTCACCGATTTGCTGCTGGCAGATTTCATGGTGGTCGATGTCTC
This sequence comes from Schlesneria sp., assembly GCA_043738825.1. Lineage (GTDB taxonomy): Bacteria > Planctomycetota > Planctomycetia > Planctomycetales > Planctomycetaceae > Schlesneria. Next base: position 4,180 of record JAYUFF010000373.1, on the reverse strand, counting down.
CAAGCCGTTTGGAGAACAAACATACTTTGAGATCGAACACGCGCTGCTCCAGGGGGCCGCGCATCAGACTTGTGGTGGCCGATGGCTCAATGACGACATCGTGGACACGTTGCTCACCCTACTAGTCAATGCTGGCAAGGGGCCCCGCATCAGCGACGGCGTCGACCAGGCCGCCGTGCCGGCCACTCATGTGTTCCCCTACCTGGTGGCACCCGAACCGAATCCACGCCCTCTGAACATTCCTACCGTTTAGTTTTTGCCAGCAGGAGATTTTCGATGATTGCCGAGGAGAGTCCTGCCGCTGCGCTGGCAACTGTCCCAGTCTGCGAATTTCGCACGACTGCAGGTGTGATTGCGTTGGTGAACTTGCGAGCGCAAATTGAAGGCTTGCAGCGGCGGGGACAATTGGGGCTCCTCTCGATGCTGGAACATGCCGAATTGATCGATCTCGTGGCGCAACGCGGGCACATCCTCGGGCGAATTGCCGATTATGAATGGGCGGGACAACAGGCAGAGCGACTGGTTGAGAAGCTGCCGAAGGAGGGAGTCGCCTATCTGGCTCGTGCCAAGGCGCGATCACGATTTCACCGGTTTAGCGACGCAGTCGCGGACCTTGATCGAGCAGAGCAACTCGGGGCGGATTCGGAAGCCGTCAACAGTGAGCGCGGAGGCATCCTCCAGGCGATTGGGGACTACAAAGGTGCCTTGTCCCTCTTTCAGCAGGCTGCCGACTGTCAAACGAACTTTGCGTCTCTGGTTGCACTGGCAACCTTTCATTCCGATCTCAGAGAGACCGAGCCTGCCGAGCGCCTGTTTGACATGGCTCGGAATGCCTACTGCGGTGTCTCGCCAATCCCGCTGGCATTGCTCGACTTCCAGCGCGGCCATATGTGGATGGGAATCGACGATCTCGAACGCGCCCGGCACTGGTTTGGGTCCGCCGTTCGGCTCCTGCCGGACTTTGCTCCGGCACAAGGTCATTTGGCGGAAGTGGAGGCGGAGTTCGGCGAAACCGAATGCGCTGTGAACCGTTTGCAACCGCTGACGAAAACGTCGGACGATCCGGACTATTGCGCCGAGCTTTCACGCATTCTGAGGGAAGCTGGCAGAGTCGAAGAGGCCGACGATCTGCGTGCACAGGCAGTCGCACGTTACGACGAATTGATCCTGCTTCATCCCGCCGCATTTGCCGACCATGCGGCCGCCTTTTGGCTGGAAATCGCCAATGATCCGCAGCGCGCGTTGCCACTGGCGAAGCTGAACCTGGACATCCGACAAACGCCTCGGGCACAAGAGCTGTTCGATCACGCCTTACAAGCGTGTGAACGCTCCCAGGCACCTGGCCGGAACGCGGTGGAAAGACTCGGGTGATCTCCAGTGGAAGAAATCGTCTTACGCTTCTGGCACGATCTGCTGGCACGGAATAACGGCCCATTACATTTCCGATTCGTACTCCAGCCACTCGTCGCGACAATCATCGCGATTCGGGCGGGAATGCGGGATGCTCAGGAACAGCGGCCCGTGTTTTTCTGGACACTCTTGCGCGGTTCGTCGGCGCGGCTCAGCCTTGTTCGGGACTTGCGGAATGATGTCGGAAAACTCTTCCTTGTCGCAGTCATTTTGGATGTACTCTACCAGATGATCGTGTTCCGCTGGATTTACCCGGCGGAGACGCTGGCGGTAGCGACCATGTTGGCCATCGTGTCGTACCTGGTGGTTCGCGGCCTGACCAACCGCGTTCTGAGCTTAATGCCGATTTTTTCATCGAATGCGTGCAAGGAATCGCCGCAGCCCGACTCGACCGCTGACAAGACCGTCATCCATTCGGAAGGAGATGTGAAGGGGAGCGCCCAGTGACCAACATCATCGTGATTGGTGCCGGACCCGCTGGACTGCGCGCCGCCCTTCGGGCCGCGGAACTCGGGTCGCCCACCGTGTTGATCACGAGCGGCGAATTTGGAGGCATGGCGGCCAATGACGGACCAATCCCGGTGCGGACGTTGGCACACGCCGCTCGGCTGCTGCGCGATGCCCATCAGCTCGGTGATTACGGCGTCGTGGTGGGCAAGCCTGTCCTGGACTACTCCCGGCTGCTTGAGCGGGTTCGCGAGGTGGTCGCTGACGTGCGGGAGCACTCGTCGCGGCGACCCGACTTCGATTCACTTGGCATCACGATCCACGAACACGCCGGCATCGTCCGATTCGTGGACCCGCACACCATCGAGACCCAAAGCGGCCTCCGGCTGCAAGCTGACAGGATCATTTTATGCACAGGTGGCGTCAGCCGCCGGCTCACCGTCCCGGGTTTCGAGCTGACTTGTACACACAGTGACGCTTGGGGACTGACCGCTGTCCCGAAATCGCTGCTGGTGATCGGCGGCGGCGACACAGGGGCGCAAGTCGCATCGATCTTTAACGCCTTCGGCGCAAAGGTCCAGCTCTTGCAGGCCGGGCCGCGCATCTTGCCGTTGGCAGATGAGGATGTCTCAGTAGAGGTTGCAAGAGCCTTCCGCTCGTCGGGCATTGAGGTGCGGGAGAATTTCGGCACCATTGAGTCATTCGAGAAAACGGCGGAGGGCGTGAGGATGAACGTCTCGAAGGATGGTGTCCGGGACCATGCCGAAGCGACGCTTGCGGTTGTCGCCGTGGGATGGGTCGCGAATACGTCCGGGCTGGAGCTCGCCACGGCGGGAGTCGAACTCAATCCTCGCGGGTTCGTGAAAATAGATGAATACCTACAGACTTCCGTACCCCACATCTTCGCGGCCGGGGACGTGACCGGCCTCCTGATGCTCGTCCCACAGGCGCTACAAGAGGGATTCGTCGCGGCGACCAACGCAGTGCAAGGACCGACATTGCCATACGGGGACATCGTCAGTCCCGTCGGCAGTTTCACTGCCCCGGAGTACGCCCAAGTGGGGCTGACAGAAGCGAAGGCCCGAGAGGCGCATGACGCCCTCGTTACGGTGGTCCGCTTCGACTCGGTTGCCCGCCCGATCATCGACGGGCAGAAGGTGGGCCTGTGCAAGCTCGTGACGGACCGCGCCACGTACCAAGTTCTAGGCTGCCATATTGTTGGTGAGCGAGCGGTGGAGATCGCCCAAGTCGCGGCCGTGGCGATCTCCGCAGGAATGCGGGTGAACGACTTGCTCCGAATTCCACTCTCCTTTCCGACCTACACTGGGATCCTGGCAAGAGCAGCCGCAGCCGCGGCTCGTGAGCTGAATCTGGAAGTGCGCTGGTGAAATCTCCGGCAGTTGACCTGCCCGATTGTGTGGTTCGAGTTGTGGTGCAAGTAGCGTATATTTGGGACTCGAACCACGTCACATGCGCGCAAGATATTCTCAACACACCATTGACGACGAGTGATCTCTTGTTGGATCGGATGCAGCAAGACTCTGGTTGGGAACTTCCGACGAACCAATTCGGGAACTTTAGCCCGGCAAAAAACGAATAACCCTCGGCTGCAATTGAAATTGCGGCCGAGGGTTTCGTAATCGAATTGTGTCCAGACCTAGTCAAGCTCCCCGACTAGGATTCGAACCTAGGACCTAGCGGTTAACAGCCGCTCGCTCTACCAATTGAGCTATCGGGGAAAACGTCACTGACCATGGGCAATTCACGGGTCAGTGAACCGCAGTTGAATAGATGATTTTTGGATTTCTTGCAAGCGTAGGCGAGAAAAATGGAGATCAGATTCCATGGGCCGGATCGCCATCGCTGATTGCCAAGAGTTCGTTGTCGATTCCGCCAGCGCTCAGCCTTCACTCCGCAATTTCTCCAAGACCACGCAATTGCCGGTCGTGTTGTACTCGACCTTGGTCATGAAGGACCGCATTAGCATGATGCCGCGTCCGCAGGGGCGTTCCAAATTTTCGTCGGCGGTCGGATCGGGAACGTCTTCCATGTGGAAGCCTGGGCCTTGATCTTCGATCTCGACTCTCAGCAGGTTATCCTCGATCAAACAGTTCACCCGAACTGACTTGGCAGGGTCCAAGCCGTTACCATGCTTGATCGCGTTCACCAGCGCCTCTTCCAAAGCCAAACGGACTCCAAACACATCGCGCATGGAGAACTCCAAGCTCTCCAACCGGGAGGCAATGCGTTCTTGCACTGCCTGACCGGCATCGGTGTCGCTCGGAATAACGACCTCGAATTGCTCGTGTACCGGCATGACGTG
>JAYUFF010000372.1:0-5741 GCA_043738825.1 Schlesneria sp. | reverse complement strand
GTCAAACGCGGTCGTCATGTAGACGGGAGGCGAACTGGTCCGCGTGGTGAAGTCGTCCACCCAGCCCCCGCGCGCGGCGAGGGTCGATTCGGACAGGGCGGTTGGATTCTCTGTTGGTGTCGTCATCGAAGGTTCCTTCGTCAGAATTTTTTGTAGTCAGAAGTCGCTCTGAATGAATCCCGTTTGGGGGCGTCTTCTAGGCCGTGTTGACATTCATGTAATCAAATCACAGTTTTGGAAAGATGGGTAGCGGCGTTAAAGTTGCGAGCGATTTTTCTCGAACGGACGGCAATGCGACCTCATTGCTTGGCGGTGAAGTTATCGACGCAGTCTACCGTTGCTACCTAGGGTCGCAAAAAGAAGTGAATGTCAACACGGCCTAGAACGCTGGGTGCGAAGCGCAAGAAACCTCAGAAAGAACATCGAACACAAAAACGGCGTTGCAACCCGATGAGACCTCCATCAACAGTTTCTTGAGCCTGCGGCGGCTTTGCCTAACAAATACGGCGGCTCACAAAATGTAGGGTGGGCAATGCCCACCCTACGATTTGTTAGGCAAAGCCGCCTGCGGCCCCCGGCTTGAAGCAAGCCGGGCCACCCAGCGACAGACGGCCCGTTCGCAGCCGGTGAAGCCCTCGATGACCGCCGTGCGTAACGGACGGTTGGATGCCACCGCTCCCTGAAACGTGGCGAAGTGGCGGCGGCTGGTGAACGGAACGGGTTGAGACTGGTCCTCGAACCAGTAGGGAATGGAAACCGCTCCCATCCCGCAGACGGCCGAGTTGTTGCAGACCATCCGCAGAGGATCGCGCTGCTGAAGGGGAATCCCGGCCGTCAACACGACGCAGCGTTCCGGCAGGGACGAGACCGCCCGCTCGACCTCGGCCGCGAACTCCTGTCGGGCCGCAACCGTCGGCTCGCCGGTGTATCCGTCCCAGTACGAACGGCACACGGTCCAGCCTTGGGCCACCAACCGCTGCGCGCCGATCATCTGCGTCGCATCGACCAGCCGCGTCTGGTGTGGGGGATTCACCAAGTTCACAAACATCGAACGACTCCGTGGGTCAAGTCCCTCGTTGCCACGATTCGGGGTCCAACCGGACAGGCGACGGGTGGTGTTCCGGGCATGAGGGGCGAGGCTTTTCACAGGGACGGCGAAGCTCGGAGCTGCGAGCGCGGAGCTTTTTGCTCGAGTTTCAGCGTTGTGCTCGGGGCTTCGAGTTCCAAGGACCGGGCGGTGAGTTCCGAACCTCGCGGGTCGAGTAACAAGCCTCGACGACGAGGCTCGGAGGTCCGGCGTGAAGCTCGGAACGGGAGGATTCGAGCGCTGGCGACGGCGGACGGAGCCTTGAGTTCGGAACGCGGAGCGGGAACCTCGGCGGACGGAGTTTTTTTCTCGAAACGCCGAGCGTTTTGCTCGAAATTCCGAGTCTGTTTCTTCATCGACAATGATCGCAACTCGTAACTCATTCATTTGTTATGGATTGCGCAGCCGCTCATGGGTGGTCATTGTTTCTTGTCCCCTCTCCCGCCCGTCTTCGGGGGGTGAGGGCTAGGGTGAGGGGGGCTTTGAATGTCGCCGAGGTCATGCTGCCTGACGTAGTTTCCCGATGGAAATGACGAATCGGCATGGTACATCCACTCGACCGAAGAACCCCCTCACCCTAGCCCTCTCCCCCGCAAAGCCGGAGGAGAGGGGACCGGAAGAGAACGGCCAATGAACGACTGTATTCGGTTACGGATTGCTTCCCGCCGGTGCGGGCGGGGCCGCCGGTTTGGCCTTGCGCGCAAAGTATTTTCCCAGCACATCGACCACCGCCTGGCTGCCGGCCGCGCCCCGTTTGGCTCCCTGCTGGGCGTTGGCGTAGAAGGCGAGATAGGCCATCAGCATCTCGCTGCCGAGCACCATTTCGGTCCCCTCGACATCGTTGTGCAGCGTCTCCAGCGACAGCCGGATGTCGTCCAGCTTCGTCCGCAGCGTGCGGTCCTTTTCCAACTCCGGCAGATTCACGAAGGCTGGCACGAAGTCGGGATGCCCGCCCATCAGCGCGTGAGCGTCCTCGTCCAGCGCGAGCCGGTTGTCCCCCAGCTTGGGGAGCGTCCGCCGCTCGTCATTGGTCAGGCTGACCAGAAACGGCAGATTCGTGCGGATGACCGCGATGGCCTCCTGAATGGCCGTCACCGCCGCCGCCGTCAGTTCCGCAGAGATTCGGTTGTCGTTGGGCATGAGACGTTCTCCATCAAAGTGGGGGGAGAGAGGAACGGAAGTGACAAACGTCAGGCCATCGCCGACGCTGTGTTACACGAGCAGTCACGCGATCCCTGAGGACGTGATCCAGAGCCAGGCACAGCCGGACCTACCAAACTGACATTTTGGAAGTGCCACTGCTTCGGAGTCGGCGGAGAAGCAGTGTTCTTTGCGAGGTCGCGCCCGATCGGCACTGCTTCTCCGCCGACTCCGAAGCAGTGGCACGTTTCACGAATCAGGGAACTCGATGAGCAGGGCCACCCAGCCTCAAAGCCGCCGCCAGTGGCACCCGGTGCCCCGTTGTCGTTCGTGCCGACGTAGATTTTCAGCACCAACCCGCGCACGTCGTGGACCACAAACGCGATCTCACCCCCCGGCAGCACCGTCCGGTTGCGACGCTTCATCACCGTGTAGCCGTAGTTGGTCTGGTCATAGTTCGTGCCGGAGGTTCCTTCGCCGCTGGCGGGAATCTTGCGATAGACGCGCTGCGACGCGGCCAGACAGCAGTCGGTGTACTGGTTCGTGGTCCAGCGCGTGGAGGCCGACTGCGGGAACGCGCCGCTGCCGCCCCCGGCCGCTGCGATGATCGCGGCCAGCGTGCCCGAGGTGCTCGGGGCGGTCGCCTGAATCTGCTCATTCACCCGGCCCCCGGCATCCATTTTTGGTTCCTGACACCTTTGTTCCTCCCGCACGATCCTATTTGCCGGTTGCTGGCATGGGGCTGGGAAGCTGTTTGCCGTTTTTTTCACGCCAAATGTCTTTGTGAGTCTTGCGCAGTGGTCCGTGATCTTCGACTTGGGATTCCGCCCAGCTTCGTTCCTTAAAATCATAACGGCATAGAAGGCTTGATCTGCCATTGATGGGCAGTGCGGCCACGAGCAGACGCCCGTTTTCCTGAGGCATCGCTCGAATCTGTTGGATGCCCCCCCCTTCTGGTGACAATTCGGTTCGGAGTTCGGTGATGGGGACGAGCGGTTTCGGATATTTGATGTCCTTTTTCTGGTTGACGAGTGACAGCGGCTTGATCCCCAGTCGTTTATTCAGATCTATCGGAAAAATGGCGATCGTGAGATCGCTGGACTTATTGTGCGACAAAACGAGCAGCGGGTGATCGGGGAAAGTATCGTGCCAGACGATGTCCGCCGCCCAACCTCGCAGTGGTGGTTGGGCTTCCGCTGGCCACCACTCAAAACCGTAGACCACTCCGAGGGGAGTCGCCTCCTCCGTCTTGCCATCCATCGGTCCGTCCAGCACCCAGAACACGACATCGCCAATTGGGTTCTGAAACGTATCGTGCTCCAAATTCAAAACCTTTCCATCTGGTTTGAACTGACTACTGGTTTGAGCAGATTCCTCTGGTGTGTGCAAACGATTCCATCCAAGACGCTCGCGCCCCACGCTCAATGCGCGACGTTCTCGCTTCAAGTCAACAATGACACCGTTTTCTTTCTTTGGCAGCGTTAGGTACGAGAGTAGGGACAACATCTCCGGTCCTTCGGTACGCACGAGGACGAGATCGGGAAGTGTATCGGCCGCGAAGGCGGAACCCGCCGGGACGGCAAGCCACAATCCAGTTATGATCAACATCGTGCCAATTCTCGTCATTGCATCGCTCCTTCGATTAACAGAAGTTGGGCTGAGTTCATCGACGCTATGGTTACTCTAGGATAATGGAGTTTGGTCCCGCTTGCGCCACGAACGCATTCTGGTTTGCATCTCTCCATGTCAAGCCGACCACAATCCCACTCGTACGGTAGTTCCAAAATGTGAAGAAGGGCCCCTTACCGTAGGACGGATCGAAATACAGCCGTATCGGTACGGGAGGATCAGAATCCAAAATCTGTATTGTTGAATCGAAATGTACAATGACATGTTTGTCGAACCAAGAGTGTGGGTTCCCATTCCTCTGGCCTTCAATGCCTACTGCATCAGTCACATTACCGCCATCCTTTGCTCTTGTGTATGGCGCATTGCTTGGGCTGTCCTCGACCACACCAAAATCCCAGTTTGCAACGAGAATCCCAGACGGTGGTCGAACCGTATCGAAATTGGGATTTTGGATGACCTTACGAACGGCCAGCCCTGTAATACCCTGCGCCAACCCACACTGATACAACAGGTTTGCCCACGCAGTGCAATTTCCACAGGAAAAATCATCACCGGTAGCGAGTATCGGAGCGCGGCTCAAAAGTGTTTTCCAATCTTCATGAAGCTCGATATTGTCCCATCGGTAGATTGCGGTATTGCCTGGAACGTAGTAAGCAAGTTTTACTTCGTCCATCCGTGACAACGCCAGCGTCTTGAACTTGTTAAATATATGAAAGAAGGCTGGTTTTTCAGATGTGTCCCCCGCAGCGCTCGTGCAACCAATCTCCAACAACGTCTGGCAAAGCGGGTTAGCTGTTGGTTGTTTTAGCGTGACATAGACCACATTGTTGCTGATCCCAGCAACACTACTCCAAACATCGCCATCGTCAGGCAGTTTGCATTGAAAATCGAACAGGATGAGCAGCTTTGCGATGAAGTTGGGCAAGAGTTCGGGGCTTCCGGTAACGGGATCGATAAGGCCCGTGGGTGACATGTACACCGCGTCTCGGTCAGCGGTGGCGATGGACTGCGGGATATGAAATTGATTCGCTTCTGATGCGTCCCAACCGGTTCCACGGACCAACACATACGGTGGGATTCCTTCACCCTTGAGTCGGAAATCTGCCGCAAGTTGCATTTGTCGGTTTCTCACAAAGCTAATGGGCTTGGAGATGGCTGAAAGATCCGCATCCCAGTTCACGTAGTGCGGCGGCTTGAATTCTTGATTGAACGCTTCTGCCAAGGCGTCGCTATCCCGGATGACCTTGTTGAACCCATCACCCGAATATGTCACTGACTTGAGTGTGAGGTCATAGGCGTAGATCGTGAAGAAAGCTTGATGACCGCAAACGGTGACGCTGATCTCATACTTTCCCGGGTACTCGTAAAAGGGCTGCACCGCCATGTCGAGACTTTGCGAATTGGGATCAGGGACTGGAATCGTGCTTCCGTCCGGCTGTGATTCAACTTTCCAAACGACTTGCTCTCCGGGTGGGACCGAAACTCCGTCAGGTGACAAGTTGGCATGCAGATGAATGGAGTTGCCTGCCGTGATGTAGGCTGGACGCGTGTTCGTTGATCCGGCGATCACAATTGATACGCCAGTGATCGGACAGGGCTCGTCCGGCGGCGGACTCGGGCTGGGTGATGGACTTGGGCTAGGGCTTGGGTCAGCGGCACCCGCTTCCAAGGCGCGCAGGCTCGGCTCGAAGAGTTCAGCCTGTAGCTTGGGCCAAGGCAGGCCGAACCGTTCGGCGAACCAGAATTCGTCGTGGACTCGGCGGGCGAGCAGGTGGGCGCGTTCCTGTTCCGCACTGGGACGGAGTTTGCCGAACAACTCCCAGACGCGAGCCCAAAGTCCTTCCGGGTGATCGGCCAGCGATCCCGAGTTCCGTTCGCGGCAGCG